>JACQUR010000019.1 GCA_016210245.1 Chloroflexota bacterium | reverse complement strand
GACTCGAACCCTGAACCAGCTGATTAAGAGTCAGCTGCTCTGCCAGTTGAGCTAGCGGCCCATGGGACGGGCGCGCTTCACAGCGGCGCCTGCACCCGGTATTCTACGCAATAGCAGGCCCGTGTTTCAAGGAGCGTGCGTGGCTGAGCGCGTCAATCGGCTCAACGACCTCACCCCCCGCGAGTGGATCCGCTTCCAGAAGAGCTGGTTCATCCATAACCCGCCTCCGCGCGAGCCGGGCGTGCTGGTTCACCCGGGCAAGTTCCCGGAAGGGCTGGCCCGGGAGTTCATCGAGTTCTTCACCAAGCGCGGCCAGTCCGTGCTGGACCCGATGGCCGGCACGGGCAGCGCCCTGGTGGCGGCGGTGCGCAGCGGGCGGCAGGCTCTCGGCATCGAGCTGAACCCGGACTTCGCCCGCCTGGCCGAGCAGCGGGTGCAGGCCGAGCGGCTGGCCCTGGGCGACCAGGCGCCCCAGGCCCGGGTACACGTCGCCGACGCCCGCCAGCTCGACCAGCTCGAGCTGCCTCCGGTCGACTACTGCCTGACCAGCCCGCCCTACTGGGACATGCTCCGCCAGCCGGGCTTCGAAACCCAGCGCCAGCGGCGCGAGGACGGGCTGCCGACCACCTACTCGGACGACCCGCGCGACCTGGCCAACATCGCCGACTACGCGCGCTTCCTGGACGAACTGGTCGCCATTTACGTCAAGCTCCACGCCTGCCTGCGCCCGGGCGCCTACCTGACGGTGGTGGTCAAGAACGTGAAGAAGGGCAAGCGGATGTATCCGCTGGCCTGGGACCTGGGACGGCGGCTGGGGGAGACCTACCTGCTCAAGGACGAGCGCCTCTGGCTCCAGGACAACGTGCGCCTGGCTCCCTACGGCATGTTCAACGCCTGGGTGAGCAATACCCACCACCACTACTGCCTGAACTTCCGTCGAGAGTAGGAGGGACGCGGAGACGCAGGGACACGGGGACGGCGGGACACAGGGACGCGGAGGCGCGAGCTCTTGCGACAGGCCAGGACGAGCGGAGGATGCGGAGGGTGACCCCGGAGAGATTCGAACTCCCGACCTACTGGTTCGAAGCCAGCCGCTCTATCCAACTGAGCTACGGGGCCAGCGCTTGGACTCTACTGGGGGTGAGGGAAAAGGGGTCAGGGATCGGGGCTGAAGATCTCTGGACACCAGCCCCCGAACCGTAGCCCCCACGCAAGGGGTGAGCGATGGGGTTCGAACCCACGACCTCCAGGGCCACAACCTGGAGCTCTAACCGGCTGAGCTACGCCCACCACGCGCACCGGCGCCTTCGCCGGCCAGCCCAAAACGCTGAGCCCCGGCGCAGGTGCTACGCCACATTATAGGTACCCCTTGCAGAGGCCGTCAACCGCACCTTGCCGCCGCCTGAGCCGCCAGTTACAATGCCCCGAGGCCCCGCTCTAGCCCGGGGAGGGAGGTAGGATCGTGCAGGTTTCCGTGGTCATCCGCGCCAAGAACGAGGCCCGCTTCATCGGCGAGACCCTCGCCGCCGTGCTCGACCAGGTGGGCACCGACTCCCTCGAGGTGATCGTGGTCGACTCCGGCTCCACCGACGGCACGCTCGAGCTCGTCCGCCGCTTTCCGGTCCAGCTCATCCAGATCCCACCCGAGAGCTTCTCCTACGGCGGCGCGCTGAACCTCGGCATCCAGGCGGCTCGGGGCGCCTTCGTGGCCTCGCTGAGCGCCCACTCGCTGCCGGCCGACAGGCGGTGGCTGGCGGGCTTGCTGCAGCCGTTCGACCATCCCCGCGTGGCCGGCGTGTACGGCCGCCAGATGCCCCGCCCCAACGCCACGCCCCTGGAGCTGGTCGGGATGTGGATGAGCGGCGTGACCCGGCGCGAGTCGCGCCTGCAGCACGACAACCCTCTCTTCTCCAACGCCAACAGCGCCTTCCGCCGCAGCCTCTGCCTGGCCACTCCCTTCGACGAGGAGGTGGGCGGCGGCGAGGACCTGGCCTGGGCGCGGACGGTGCAGGCCCAGGGGTACCTGATCGCCTACGAGCCCAGCGCGGCCGTCTACCACTCCCACGGCGAGCCGCTACTGCGCCACCTCCGCCGCACCATGCGCGATCTCCCCACTGTGCTCGGCGCGCTGGTGGGCCTGGAGGGGCTCACGCTCGCCCGCAAGCGCAAGGCCCGCGTGGCCCCGCGATAGAACCGGCCGGGTCCTCCGGATGAACGCTGGCCTGCCTCGCACCACCCGCTGCTCGGCATGACTCGCCGGCCGCGCCCGCACCGACCGCGGTGGGCGCCCTGGCTGAGCCGGTCCTGGTGGGGCGGGCGTCGCTGCCCGCCCATGCACGCTGGCGGGCCACGGGCGGGCAGCGACGCCCGCCTCACCGACAGGCATGCCCGCCCCACCAGGCCTGGCTCCACGGGGCTGCAGGCCGCTCTGGTTGTCCTGCTCGTGCTCGGGCTGCTCCTGCCCGCGGGCGCCTCCGCCGCCCCGGAGCCGGGCGGCCAGTTCAGCGCCGCCCGCAGCCAGCTCCGCCCGCTCCCGGGCAGCCAGCGGGACGTGCTGGAGGAGCTGGCCCTGCTGTGGCAGAAGCCGCCCGCCTCCCCGCTCAACGGCCGCTTCCTCCTGCTCAACATGCATGGCGCGCTCTTCCACGAGCAGGCGCGCGCCTTCCAGGAGAACGTGGCCTATGCCCGCTGGCTCGGAGCGGGTGTGATCCGCGTCTTCGCCACTGACAACAACACCCTCAAGCCCTGGAACGGGCGCCAGCTCGGCCAGCACATCGCCACCATGGCGCCTATCTTCCGGGCCGGCGGGGTGAAGCTGCTGGTGGCGCTGGTGAACAACCATCGCCCCGTGCCAGGCGAGGCCGCCGAGAGCGCCGGCTGGATGGACGGCTACCAGCAGCTCCTGCTGCCCTTCTACACCCGCACCTGGCGCGGCGCCTACCTCAGCTTCGTGCGCGACCTGATCTCGACCGTGCGCGAGCGGGGCGCCCTGGACATCATCTACGCCTGGGAGCTGGGCAACGAGCTGCACACGCCCCAGGACCCGCCGGCCCTCATGCCCTTCATCACCGCCGCGGTCGAGGAGATCCGCCGCCTCGACCCGGCCACGCCCATCTTCCCCGGCACCATGGGCGTCAACCACCTGGAGCCATGGAACATCCGCTCGGCCGTGGCGCGCTGGCTCTACTGCGAGGCCCCGGTCGACGCCTACACCCTGCACGCCTACGACTGGGTCAGTCGCGTGTACCAGGGCGACATGCCCATCGAGTGGGACCTGGACTACGTGACCGCCGAGCCGTGCCCCAGCGGGCGAACCCTGCCGGTCATTGTGGAGGAACTGGGCACCTCTCGCGCCCTGCCCGGCCGCTACGCGGCCGAGGAGCCCGATCGCCGCCTGGAGCAGGAACTGCGGCAACTCCGCTTTGTGCTGGGCTTCAACCAGGTGCGGGGGCTGGGCGTGTGGAGCGCGGAGAGCCCGCGGGTGGAGTCCACCTACTTCGACCAGCGCCGCGGGCTTACCTCCTACGGACCACAGGCGCTGGGAGGCGGCTCGTGCTACGACCCAACCCCCAGCGCCCAGCCCGGCCCGCGCTGCCAGCTCGAGCGGGTGTTACGCGCCTTGCCAGCGCTGCCGTGAGGTTGGAGGTTGGAGGTTGAAGGTTAGCCTTCAACCTTCAACCTCCAACCTCCAACCCGCCGGAAGCTACACCATGAAATCGCGTTCGCGCACCACGCTGGCCGCCATCAGCAGGTAGGCCGCGGCCTGGCCGGCCAGCACCAGCACGTCCAGCCAGGGCACCACCCCCGACTGGACCAGCTCCTGCGGGCGGTAGAAGCTGAACAGGCTGACGTAGCGCAGCAGGGCCGCCTGCGGCCAGTACAGGGCCAGGAAGTTGGCCAGGTAGAACAGTGCGGTGATGCCGGCCGCCAGTCCCAGCGCCGTGCCCCGCTCGTTGGCCAGCGCGGAGAGCAGGACCGAGTAGGCGCCGATGGCGAAGAAGAAGGCGAAGCCCAGCAGCGCCACGCCCAGGAAGCGCTCCAGCGGCACGGCCACCCTGGCCAGCAGGCCGCCCAGGGCCAGGCCGACCAGGGTGGCAGCCACCAGGCCCAGCAGCGCCAGGGCCAGCACCGCCACCTTGCTGAGCAGGATGGTCGTGCGCGAGAGGGGCGAGGCCAGCAGCAGCCCCAGCGTGCCGGTCTCCAGCTCGCGGGCGATGGCGGCGCTGCCGAAGCCGATGGCGAAGGCGCCCAGCAGGGCGACCCAGACCACCTGGAGGTACTGGGCTGCCACCCACCCGTGGATCGTACCGAGGCTGGCCGGGGTGGAGATGCCCAGCGCCACCCGCACCGCCCGGGGCAGCGCCTCCACGTCCTGCGCGGGTGCGGCGGCCGCCGCCGGCCCCGGGAAGAGCAGCACGATCGCCATCCCGTAGAGCAGCACGCCCAGGGCGTAGAGCGCGAGCGTGCGGCGCTGGGTGTGCAGGGTGAAGCCGATCAGCGAGAGGCTCATGGCGTTAGCGGCACGGGCTGCTCGTCGACAGCCTGGCGGTAGTAGTGGAGGAAGACCTCCTGGAGGTCCGGGGCGGCGCAGGTCAGGTCGCGGATGCCGTGGCCGGCCAGCAGGGACATGAGCTCGTCCAGCGGGCCGCGCACCGCCAGCCGCAACCGTCGCCCGCTCGCCTCCAGCACCGCCACTCCGTCCAGGTGCAGCTCGCCAGGGTCCAGCGCGCGCTCCAGCAGGACCTCCATCTGGCGGACCATCTTGGAGCGGAGCTTGCCCACCTCCTCCACCGCGAGCAGCCGCCCCTCCCGCAGCATGGCCACGCGGTCGCACACCTGCTCCACCTCCCGCAAGCTGTGGGAGGCGAGCAGCACGGTGGCGCTCCGCCGCCGCTGCTCGCGCATCAACTCCACCACCTCGAACTGCATCAGCGGGTCGAGGCCGGTGCTCGGCTCGTCCAGCACCAGCAGTGGCGCATCCAGGGCGAAGGCCAGCAGCAGCGACAGCTTCTGGCGCGTCCCGCGCGAGAGCGCTTGCACCGGCCGGGCCAGGTCCACCTGGAGGCGGTCGGCCAGTTCCTCGCACCGCGATCGGTCCAGCCCGCCGCGGAAGCGGCCCAGCAGGTCCAGCAGCTCGTGCCCGCTTGCCTCGCCGTAGAGGTTGGGGGTGGAGGGGAGGTAGGCCACCCGGGCCTTGATGGCCGTCGCGTCCGCCCAGGCGTCCAGGTCGAAGACCGAGGCGGAGCCGGCCGTGGGCCGAATGAAACCCAGCAGCAGCCGGAGCATGGTGGTCTTGCCCGCCCCGTTGGGGCCGAGCAGTCCGAACACCTCGCCCTCGGCCACGGCAAGGTGTACCCCTTCCACTCCCCGTACGGGGCCGTAGTACTTGGTCAGGTCCTGAGTGCGAACGACGAGGCCCTTCGACATCTTCGGCCTCACCGGCTGTGCAAGGGTCATACCAGTCGAGCGGTTCCCGCCTCAGTCGCGGATAGCTTGCAGGAACCACTCGATGGGCATCGGCCTCCCCAGACCGCGTGCGCGGGCGAGACGGTAAGCGCAGCCGGCCACGGCCGCGAACTGGAGCCCCTGGGTGCCAGTGTTGATGAAGAGCGTAATCTGCCCGGGGTCCGTCCGGCCTCGGGCTCGGCCGGCCTGGATGTCGACCAGGTGAGTGTACTGCCCGTGCTCGACGTGGTGCGCCCAGGGCAACCGCGCCCGCTCCTCCGGCTGGCCGGCGACGTAGGAGCCCACCCCACTCTGGGGATACTCCATCCCGGGCACGTGGTGCTCGGGCGGAATGGTATTGATGCCGAGCTGCGCCACCAGGTCGGCGCGCTCGACGATGGCCTGGTCCAGTTCCCGCCGTGTCACGCAGGTCACGTGGGTGCCCGGTTCGACCCACTCGGCGCGGAAGGTTGGGCCCATCGCGTCGGTAGCCGTGGCGACGATGTCGCTCTCCCTCACCGCTGCTTCGGCGCTGTCCACAGGCTCGATCTGGAGCCCGAGCTGCTCGGCCATCTCCTCAGCGTAGCGCTCGCGGTGCGCGCGCGTCGGGCTGAAGACCTTGACCCTTCGGAGCGGGCGCACCAGGGCGACAGCTTCCAGGTAGGTGCGGGCCATCCCACCCGAACCGAGCATGCCGAGCACGCGGGCGTCGGGCCGAGCGAGCGCCTCCGCGCCCAGACCTGCGCACGCGCCGACCCGCAGGTGCTGGACGTAGCCATCGTTCATCATCGCCAGCGGCTCGCCGTTCTGGGTGCTGAACAGGAAGATGATGCCGCAGTACGTCCCCGGCTCGAGGCAGTACTTCTCCTGGGTCCTGCCATCAGGCCAGGAGAGCACGTCCGACTTCATGCGCACCGCCAGCACGCCGGCCGAGCGGCAGACGCCCGCCATGCTGCCCCAGGCGTAGTAGTCGTCGTGGCGCCCCGTGGGGGCGAACAGGTCGATGCGCGGCATGTAGGCCGCATCGCCGCATGCCAGGTCCTCGTATCCGGCGCGCAGCGCTTCCAGCGTGGCCCGCATGTCGAGGACCGACTGCATGTCGGCGTTACTGAGGTAGAGCACGAATGTACACCTCCTGACCGGGTGCCCGTCACGTTTTTGCGGGCGAAGCGCTGGCCTGCCTGGGAGCGCTGGCCTGCCTGGGAGCGTAGGCCTGCCTGGGAGCATGGGCCTGCCTGGGAGCATGGGCCTGCCTGGGAG
>JACQUR010000211.1 GCA_016210245.1 Chloroflexota bacterium | reverse complement strand
GCTCCAGGTCGCACACCACCAGCAGCGGCGGATTGTCCAGGTCTTCACGGTACTGGAGACGCTGTTGATAGGCGGCCGCCAGGTTCTTGTGCTTGCCCTTGTATTCCCAGGCGAAGTGGCCGCGCTTCCAGACATCTGCCCAGCCATCCCCACCGGCGGTCTTGGCCGCCCCCTTCTCGAAGGCGTACTGCTCGCCCGTTGGATCGACGTTGGGCGTCGGCTGGCCCAGCAGGGAGCAGATATCGATGAAGTGTTCCTGGGCAGCGGCGCGTTCGGCCCGTGTGGAGGCCGTCCACTTCCTGATGAACTCAGGCAGGCTGATCGGTGGCATGCTACGCTCCCGAGCGCAAGCTCACACAGGCACGGCACCAGGATGCGATCCGTCAGGACCCTGTCGCGCCAACGACGCACAGGTTCAGCCAGGTTGAACGTTCCATCGGCGCAGCATACGCCAGGGTTTGCTGGTTCGCAAGACAGGGACAGGCCTCCCAAATCCGTGGATTCCCACGTCGAGCGCCTTCACCCTTACTGACCGCTGCATAGACGTCTTCACCTCGTTGCGAGCGCAGCAGCGTAGTGCGCGGGCTTATCCCCCGCCCCGCGCCCCGCAGGCTGCGTGCCCATGAGCGGGGGGACTCCTGATTCGTAGGGCGCCATCCGAGCCGCGACTGTGAGGGAGCACGGACCCCGAGGCGGAACGGATTGCTGTCAACGGATTTCCGGGAACGGATTGGAACGGATTGGAACGGATTGTTGCACGCCCAATCCGTTCAATCCGTTCCCGGAAATCCGTTGACAGCAATCCGTTCCCGTTCGCGCTGGGCGAGGGCACGCAGCCTGCGGGGTGCCGGCGGGGGACAAGCTCTCGCGCTACGGGTATCCGGCGATGTTGAGATCTTTGTGCAAGGATTAGTAGGTGAAGGCGCTCGACGTGGGAATCCACGGATTTGGAGGCCCTGGCGCTCTACCGCCCTGTCGCCCCCGTCTGGTCCGGTCTATCGAATGGCTCGTCCAGCAGTCGTCCCAAGGCCTCGAGCTGCCGCCGTCCGGAGCGCAGCAGGCCGTGTTCCGTGGCCAGCGCGCTGGCATCCGGGCGGATCCCCCGGGGCGCGACGATCCAGAGGTGGGTGAAGTGGACCCCTCGCGCCCGTTCGATTGCGCGGACGCTCTTCAGGAACCGCTCGACCATGCCTCTGGTGAGCGCTCCGCGACGATGTTTGCACTCGATTGCCCAGCGCTCACCGGACGTTCCTCCGGCCAATACCAGGTTGAGTTCATAGGAGTCTGGCGCCTCGCCGTAGGTGCCATGCGGATCGTCGAGCCGCATCCGCTCCACCGAGCTGGTGGCCGGCAGCGCCAGCGCCCCGTCCACTCCGAACAACCGACCTGGAACGGTCTGGCCTCGGAACTGGCGCACGGTGTTTTCCACTTGCTGCTCGAACAGGCGACCCATCTCGGTCCGATCCTCGGCGTGTTGAGCCTCGTACCAACTGAGGAGTCGGCGAAGGGCATCTCGATTGCCGAGAGCGGCGAGCGGGTCGCGGCGGTCCGGCTCCACGTTCAGCCAGACGGCGAAGACCGGGTCGGCCAGGCGCAGCATACCCCCAGCTTCCAGCAGAAAGTCCTCGTCAACCAGTTGCCTGATCGAGCTGTACACCTCACTCTGGGAATAGTGGCGGGTGAACCGACGGGCCAGGCGCGCTCGCGGCACAAGTCCCTCCCTGGCGACGGAGCGGAGGATCGCCTCCAGACGATTGCGGCGTGCATCGCCGTCAGCCTCGATGGCGGTCCGAAGGAGGTACTGGCAATGGAGCGAGATGTTGCCCCCACGCCCGACCAGCTCCTGCTGGAAGGCAACGTCCACGGCGTCAGGGCTCATCACGTTGGGGCCGGCCAGCGCGACGGCTCGCGCGCGGACCGCGAGCGCATGCACGTAGAAGGGCCAGCCACCAGTCAATCGGTGCAAGCGCGCGACCGCGTCTGGCTCGAAAGGGGGGTCGTCTTCCCAGATGCGGCTCGCCAGCTCGAACGTCGCGTCGGAATGAAAGGGACGCAGGTCCAGCCCCGTGAAGCGCGTGAACAAGGGACTTCCGCCGTCTTCGATCAGGCGCCGCATCACGGTCACGCGCGAACCGGCCACGATGAAGGCGACACGTCCGGGTCGGTCGAGCGCGGCTCGGAAGGCACCAAGCAAGTTGCCGGTCTCCGGAAACGCGCGCAGCCGGGCGACATCCTGGAACTCATCGAGCATGACCAGCAAAGGGATCTGCAGCGTCTCGGAGACATCGGCTGGAAACCGCAGCGTCCGATTGAGCAGCCGGCCGTGAGCTTCCGCGCGGATAGCGTCGAGCAACTCCGCGACCATCGGCTCCAGGTCGGGATGCAGGGCGACGGCTGTCGCCTGGAGCCCTTCGTCCATCTCGCTCGCGTACCTCTGGCTGCTCCGCGCCCGGAGAACGGCGCGGAAGAGCTCCGAGACAAAGGCACGGGCGAAGTCCTCGGGCGAGGTGACGATGGCATCGACCTCGAGCCGTGCGATGGCGGCCGTGGGGTGTCGACGGCGTACCTGGTCCAGCAAGAGGGTCTTCCCGATCCGCCGTAAGCCGAGCAAGGCGGTATGGCGTCGAATCCCACGCTGGAGAAGCAGGAGGACCTCGTCGAGTGTCGCGAGCTCGATAGCTCGATCGACAAACAGTGGTTCGATCGGCAGGCGTTCGATGGCGACGCTCCCAACGCCATTTGCTACGGTAGCATATCTTACTGGTTGTCCAGAAAAATTGCTACCGCAGCGCGGCCTCTCGCTCTTCGTCTTCGGCAGCGGTCTCACACCGGCCATTGGGGCGTTCGCCGGCGATGAACCCGCGGGTCGCGCCAGCTACCTCCAGTCTTTCAACCTGCGCCATTGCCCCCTCCTGCCAGGCGTGCTCCAATCCCTGGAGCTGTCCGAGGCGAGCCACTCGCTGCTCGCTGGCACCCTTGGCATCCCCTTCTTCGACCGCCCCCTCTCTGTCGGGGACGACCTCCTGCTCGTCTTCCTCCGTGAGCCTGCGTGCCCCTCCCGGATGCGACCAAGCACCCACTGGGGCCACGGTGCAGCATCGGTGCCTGCTTGCCGACGTTTGTCCCGGCTGTTGGCCTACTTCGTCGTCGGCACTTGCGGTAGACTGGTGGTCTGTCATTCCTGTATTGATGGGTAGAGTGTCTTGAGCTTGATACGAGCGTCTTCGGTAGTGAATCGCCAGTTGACCCGGCCCCCCGTGGCGTTGCGCCTGGCCTCCCAGGCCGCCACCTCGGCCGTTAGCTCGGCCTGGTCGGGGATGCGTCGGTCCAGACATTGTCGGCTCAGGATGCTCAGCTCGATCTCGGCTATGTTGAGCCAACTGCCATGCTTGGGCGTGTGATGGATCTCCAACCGATCCAGGATCCGCTTGGCCTCGGCCGGCGCAAAGGTCTCGTATAGGGACACTGGGCTATGGGTGTTCAGGTTGTCCATCACCAGGACGATCCGCTCGGCCAGGGGGTAGCGCACGTCCACCAGATCCTTGATGGTCTGGGCCCAGTCGACCCTGGTCCGGTGGTCGCTCACCGTCACCCATCGCTCGCCCGCCAAGGGCTCACTGAACATGAACAACTCAGCCACCCCGTTGCGCTCGTATTCGTAGTCCACCTTCTCCGTCTGCCCCGGCTTCATGGGCAGGGGAAGACGGGTCTCCCCCACCAGTTGCTTGGAGGTCTCGTCCATGCACACCTGGGGGTACCGCTCGTCGTAGGGCCGAGGGTAGACCTCCAGCACGTCCTCCATGTGCCAGACGAACTCGGCGTTGGCCTCGGGCGGAATGACCCACTGCTCCTTCAACCAGGGTTTGAGTTCGTTTTTTTTAGCACCTGCCGCACGGTCTCATACGACAGGCTCTCCACGTACTCCAGTTCCACCATCTTGTTCGCTAGCAGGCGCAAGGTCCAGCGGCCCCGCCCCGCTGGAGCTTCGCTGCAGGCCAGGGTGACCAGTTGGGCTTCCTGGCGCCCGTCCAGCTTGCGCTCCTTCGGCACCCGGGGAAGCCGCCGGTTCAGGGCAGCCTCCAGCCCTGCTTCGACGAACAGCTTGCGGATACGCTCGACCGTGGTAGTGCCTACCTCCAAGGCCACCGCGATCTGCTGGTCGGGCCACCCGGGCCCCCGGGGTCCTTCGTCAGCCTTAAGCAAGACGCGGGCGTGGGCTAAGCGGCGAGCCGCCCCCTTCCCCGCGGATATCAGCCCTTGCAGCCACTCGCGCTCTTCTTGGGTTAGGGTCACCTTGTATTTGACACGCATGCCTGGAGGATACCCAATCCGGGCTCATATCACCAAATCATCCCTGACGGACCACTAGCCTCCTTTCGACTGTGAACTGTCGACTGTCGACTGTCGACTTGGTAGAGGAGCACTCGCCCCGCCTCTGAGCCAGCGAACCAGGCGACCGAGCAAGCTGACTCGAGGGGCGGGCTCGGGTCGCGGCTCGGCCGGCGGGGCCGCCGCCACCTGGGCCTGCAGCGCGGCGTGCTGCTCGCGCAGCGCGGCGAGCTCTGCCTTGAGCCGCGCCTCGTCCGCCCGGAAGGTCGCCAGCCGGGACCTGGCCAGCTCGTTCTCCCCCCGCAGTCCGCTCACGTTCAGCTCCAACGTCTTCAGGTGCTCGCCCCGCTCCCAGGCGCGGAACTTCATCACCGCGTAGGCGCCCTCCAGTTCCATCGCCCGCTGCCGCCAGCGCTCGGCCTCGGCGCGCAGGTCGGGCTCACCCCGGTTCAGCCGGCTCAGCTCGCACTCCCCTTGCAGGTAGGCCAGGCCGTGGCTCAGAACCGTCAGCAATGCCTCCTGCTCCGGCCAACCCTGCTCGGCGGCCAGCGCCAGCGCTTGCTGGTAGAGCCGTGCCGGTAGCATCAGCTCCACCCGCTGGAGCCCATCCTCGACCACCTGGCCGTCGTGCTCTGGCGTCTCAGCCACCGCCCCCTCCCGGCGGGTCGTCCCCTCGGCCGGCGCCCGCCATGCGCACCTCAGCCCGCACCACGGCGCCATCGGCGGAAGGCGCCGGCGGCGCTTCGCGCTCGGTCGTGGGCCGGGCCGGAGGCCCGGCCGGCCTCGCCATACGCTCGATGCCGCGCAGCCAGGCGCTCTGCTCCTCGCCCTTCGGCTCATGGGCATAGCGGTAGTCCACCTTGCGGAAGAACTCGGCGAGCTCGGCCAGCAGCGCGCGGATCCTGGCCGTCTGCGCCTCGCAGACCAGCCGCGCCGCTTCCGGGCTGGCGTACTGCAGGACGAGCGGCAGGTGCCGCGTGCAGAGCGCGCGGGCCACCCGAGGCGGCTCCGCTGCGCCCGGCGTGCCAAGCACGTGTCCGCTCCAACGGGCAGCTTCCCACGCCGCGAAGACCACTACCTCGCACGCCGGGCACGCTTCCGGGGCGGCCACCGCCCACCGCGCCGCCGCCAGGTCGCGGGCCGCTCCGGGCGTGGCACGAGCGGCCAGCGCGCGCTGGAGGGTCGCCAGGCGCTCCAGTCGGGCGGCCAGAAGCCCCTGGGCGCTGGGCAGGCCCGCGCCCGCGGCGAGCAGCGCGCTCGCGTGAGCCTGGCAGAGCGGAGACCGGGCCAGGCGAGCGCGAAACTCGGCTTGCGCCCGCTCTGGCTGAGTTCCCAGAGCGGTAAAGGCGCGCTCGGCCGCCTGCTCGGCCCGGCAGACCGGGCAGCCGTCTTCCGCAGCCGTGGGCACTGCACGGGCCAGCAACGCCTCAGCCCACCGAGGCACCTCCATCCGATCGCGGGCAGCCGTTCGTCGCCTCCACCACTCGCTCAGCCGGTGCATCGGCCAGCCTCCTGTGAGCCGTGTGATGGAGCAGGCGGTCCAGAGGGCAGGGGCGTCACCTCCAGGACGCGCTCACGCCCGACCGCCCAGGTAGGAAACCCACAGCCCGATGGCCAGCGAGACGAGCAGGAAGAAGAGCAGCGTAACGCCGGCCATCTGGCAGGAGCGCTTGAGCACTTCGGCGCGTGGAAGCTGGTGATGGCTCCACTCCTCATAGGTGATCAAGAAGGCCATCGCCGCGGCGATGGGGCTGAACGCGAGTCCGATCACGAGCGAGAGCTGCCACATGAGGCCTCATTGGCTCCCCCAGCCGGCCAGGAGCCAGGCTGCCCGCGGCTCGAAGTCCGCCGCTCCATCCTGGAGCAGGGCCTCGAAGCGCTCCCGCTCGACCTCCAACACCTCCGGGAGCGCAGCCTCGTCGGCGAGCGCCACGGTGAGCTGGAGGTGCGGCCAGCACAGGCCGCCGGAGCGGCGCCAGAGCACGCGCACCGTGTCGTCCTCCAGGGTGCGGAGCAGCAGCTCGACGCTGCGCCGGGCGCTCTCGTCCCACGTCCGGCAGGCAGGACAGCGGTCGGAGCGTATCAGCTCCGCGAACGTGCCTGGCGACCGAGGGCGGGTCCGGGCGACGCGCGCGGCGACCTGGCCCAGCGCCCGCAGATCATGCTCGGCCAGGTACTGGGCCACGTAGCTCAACTGGTAGCGGGCCCCGGTGCGGGCCAGCGCCCAGAAGTGGGCCGGGCAGAAGCCGCCCGTGGCGCACAGCCGCTCAATCCAGGGCCCTTCGCCGTAGCTCTCCAGCAGGAACCAGAAGACCATGCGCTGCACGTCCTGGTCCGCGCGGCAGCAGATGGGACAGCCGGGCCCGCGCAGCAGCGCGTGCGCGTCATACACCTCCCAGGTGCTGCGACGCACCGGTCGGCAGAGCGCAGCCGGCACGGGCGGGCCGCAGAAGGCCAGCAGGTCGCCCAGCCGGTAGCCCAGCCCGCGGGCGGCCCGCACCAGCCGCCGGCCAAGCAGGACTGAGGACTGAGGACTGAGGACTGAGTTGCTTCCACTCATCGCTCAGTCCTCAGTCCTCCGTCCTGCTGCCGCGGGCGCCAGGCAGCGCTCGGGGCCGATCACGAAGGCGCGGGCGTGGGGCCAGCTCCTCTGCTCCTCGCCGCGGGGCTCGTCGCGGTGGTTCCAATCGGACTTGCGGAGGAACTCGCCCAGCAACGCGGCCAGCGCGCGCAGGCCAGCAGCCTCGGCCGAGGCCATCGTCTCGGCCCCGGGTGCGCGCAGCGCCAGCCGCAGGTGCGGCAGGCAGAGCAGCTCGCCAGCGTCGAGCCTCAGCGGCTGCTGGCAGGCGGCCTGGGCAGCCTCGACGCCTGCCGCGCAGGCCGAGCAGGACAGGGGGAGGGGCGCGCCCGGTGCCGGCCGCGGGCGGGGCCACCAGCGCGGCCAGCCCTCGGCCTGGCGCGCGCAGCCTTCGATCCGCCGCTCGACCTCCTTGTGCGCCGCCCCCATTGCGGTACGGTGGCTGGCGAGCAGCGCCGGCTCTGCCCGGGAGCCGGCCAGCCAGGCCGCGTGCTCGGGGCACAGCGGCGTGGCCACGCTGGCCTCCGCCCACCGCTCGACCGCTTGCCGCTCCGTCGCAAGCTGGTGGAGGCAGACCGGGCAGTCGATCGATCCGGCTCGCCGGGCCTGGGGCGGCCGGTGCCACTCCCAGAACGTGCCCTCGACGGCGACCCACTCCGGGCCTGCGGGCCCAGAGAGCTGCGCCGAAAGCTGCTGCACGCGGCGCAGGCCAGCCTCGATCAGCGCTCCCCTCGATGGCGCCAGCGCCCCTATTCTGAGTCGACAGTCAACAGTCAACAGTCGAAAGGATACGAGCAGACTGTAGACTGTGGACTGTCGACTGTGGACTTGGTTCAAGTGGGGCAGGCAGAGGCCGTCCGAACGCTGGTAGCCCTCCCACACGGCCGGGTCGTCGCTCCAGCGCCCGAGGGCGTCGAGGGCGCTGCGCTCGGTGAAGGCGCGGCGCGTACACGCCGGGCACGACGCCCGGGTATCGAGCGCCGTGGCCAGGCGGGCGCGGCCGGCCAGCGCCCGATGGAGGCGCCGGGCGATGGTCTCGGCCAGGTCCTGGGCGAGCGCCGCCTGCCCCATCACGCCGAGCCCCCCGGACTGGGCGACCCCGTCCAGCCGCCGCCAGTGGACCGGGCAGTAGCCGAGCGCCGCGCGCAGCTCGGCCCGCACCCACGGGTCGTTCACGTTCTCCCACAGCAGGATCCAGAGCCCCTTCCCGTCGCTCTGGTCCGCCAGGACGCAGACCGGGCAGCCCCGCCGCTCGAACGCCAGCTCGAGCAAGGCGACCACCAGCTCACGCTGGCGCGCCCGCGGCCGGCCCCCGAGCGGCCACGAGCCAGCCAGGCGCCGCCCCAGGGACAGGGTTGCGCCTCTGACCCTGGTCGACCAGCGCTCGGCCGGGCTCGCGATGGACTCAGCCATGGCCGCCTCCGGCCCGGCCGCCATGCCGCGGGGGGCATGCCAGCCGACTGCTCCGCAGGATCTCGATGCTGACCCGTACGGTTCGATGCTCAGCGCTCATGGCGCTGCCTCCCTTGCCCTGCCCCGGTAACCAAAAATGGCTTCTATGGATCGTCCCCGTGGGGATGCTCCATAGAAGCCATCAGCCGGTGTACCGGCAGGCCCGGCGGTCTCCCGCCGGCGCGGGCCTCATCGCGCTTTCCAGTTCGCTCCGCCGCAACGTTGCCCTGGCAGCCGCCCGGCGCGACCTGAGCTTACTACCTACATTCTACCCGATCCGGGCATGCTGGCAAACTCAATGCGCGCTTGTGGTCGGTCAATCAAGCGGCCCGGGTTCGCTCCCTCACGGTCGCGGCTCGGATAGGAG
>JACQUR010000210.1 GCA_016210245.1 Chloroflexota bacterium | reverse complement strand
CTTCACCCTTCACCCTTCACCCTTCACCCTTCACCCTTCAACCTTCACCCTTTCACCCTTCACCCTTTAACCGGCCGCACGGTCGAGATTAACCGTCTCGTAACCGTTACTTAACCCTTGCTCCGGTAGGCTAGCAACACTGTCTGGGCGAGGTTCGTCCGGGGACTGGGCCGTCAGCTTCGATTTGGGAGGGGCAACCGAGTGTTCGCGGACCTCGACGAGACGATTCGCCAGCTCCTGGTTTGCCACGTCCCGCTCGATCTGGCAGAGGTGGACATCAGCTTCGAGGCCCCGGACCGCGAGTGGTCCGGGCGGCTGAGCCGCCCCACCGTGAATTGCTTCCTGTTCGCGGTCCAGGAGAACCTCGAGCTGCGCGAGTACGGCTGGGAGGTCCAGCGCGGCGAGCGCACCGCCACTCGCCAGCGGGGCCCCGTCCGGGTCGACGCTGCCTATCAGGTGACCTCCTGGGCGCGCGCGCCTGAGGACGAGCACCGGCTGCTCTGGCGGGTGCTGGCAGCCCTGGCCCGACACCCCATCCTGCCCCAGGACCTGCTCCAGGGCAGCCTGAAGGACCAGCCGGTCCCGGTCCCGGCCAGGGTCGCGCGGCCCGATGCGAAGCCGCAGGTCAACCCGGCCGACCTGTGGCAGGCGCTGGAGAATCGCATCCGCCCGGCCATCCACTACTCGGTGACGCTCGCCCTCGACCTGGAGGTCGTCTTCACCAGCCCGATGGCGTTCACCCGCGCCGTGCGCATGGACCAGCTCAACGGACACGAGCCGACCGAGGCGCTCCAGATCAGCGGGCGGGTGTACGACCGCGAGGCCCCGAAGCGCGGCATCCCCGAGGCGACGGTCGTGGTAGCCGAGACGGGCATCGAGCTGGTGACCGACGAGGAGGGCCGCTTCGTGCTCGCGCGCGCGCGTCGCGGCCCGATGACCCTGGTGGTGCGAGCGCCGGGGCGACCGGAAGCGACCCGTACCGTGGAGGTGCCCTCCGTGAGCTACGACGTGGAAGTGTGACGGCGTGGCGCGGGCGATCGGTTCGGGGAGGCTGGCGTGGCGCGGTCCGCCCTGGCGGCGGGCCGGTAGAGCATGGCGCCCCGGTTCGCAGCGCAGTAGTTCGCCCTTGGGGCGCCATCGAGCAGACGGTCATCGCACTTAAAGGAAAGGGGGAAACGTGTCACCAAGCTATCTTTCGCCGGGCGTCTACGTCGAGGAGATCCCCTCCGGCTCGAAGCCGATCGAAGGCGTTGGCACCGCCGTCGCGGCGTTCATCGGCTTCACCGAGAAGGGCCCCGTGGGCCAGCCGACGCTGGTCACTAATTGGTCCCAGTTCACCAAGACTTTTGGCGAGTTCATTGACGGTGGGTTCCTCGCCCACTCCGTCTACGGTTACTTCAACAACGGCGGGGGCATTTGCTACGTGACCCGTCTGCCGGGCGAGATCGGCGGCAACGGCAAGAACGGGTCCGCGGAGGCCAAGGCCCTGCCTGCTCCCAGGGCGGCGCTGCCGTCCCGCGCCGCGGCGGCCCTGCCCAGCCTGGAGTTCACCGCCCAGGATGCGGGCGCCACGGACATCTCGGTCGAGGTGCGCGCGCCCGAGGCCGGCGCGCCGGACGACCAGTTCACCCTGGCGATCAAGCGGGGCAGCACGGAGGAGCTCTTCTCCAACGTGACGCTGGGCAAGGGCAAGGGCGTCCGCAACGTCGTCGACGTGGTCAACAAGGAGTCGAAGCTGGTCACGGTGGCCGAGCGGGAGGCCACCGGCAGCCTGCTCGAGCGTGCGCCAGCCCTGGGCACGTACAGCCTGGCCCGCGTGGAGGCCAGTGTCCCCGCCACCAAGGCGCCCGCCCTGCCGCCCGCGAAGGCCGGCGACTACATCGGCGACGCCGCCGCGCGGACCGGCATCAACGGCCTGGAGGTGGCCGACATCGTCACCATGGTCTGCGTGCCGGACCTGATGGCGGCCTATATGGGAGGCCAGATCTCCGAGGAGAACATGCGCGCCGTGCAGACGGCGATGATGGACCACTGCGCCAGCATGCGCGACCGCGTGGCCATCCTCGACTGCCCGCCGGGCCTGAGCCCCCAGCAGATCCGCGACTGGCGGATGAATGTGGCCGGCTACGACTCCAAGTACGCCGCCCTGTACTACCCGTGGATCAAGGTTGCCAATCCCAAGGGCGGCGATCCCATCCTGGTCCCACCCAGCGGCCACCTGGCCGGCCTGTGGGCGCGCGTGGACGGCGAGCGCGGCGTCCACAAGGCGCCCGCCAACGAGATCGTGCGCGGCGCCATCGGCCTGGAGGTCCAGATTAGCCGCAACGAGCAGGATACCCTGAACCCCATCGGGGTCAACTGCATCCGCTCCTTCCCGGGTCGCGGCATCCGCGTGTGGGGCGCCCGCACCATCTCCAGCGACCCAGAGTGGCGCTACCTCAACGTGCGGCGACTGTTCAACTATGTGGAGAAGTCCATCGAGAACGGCACCCAGTGGGTCGTGTTCGAGCCAAACGACATGGACCTCTGGGAGCGGGTCAAGCGCAACGTCAGCGCCTTCCTGACACGGGTCTGGGCCGACGGCGCGCTGTTCGGCGCCACGCCGGCCGAGGCCTTCTTCGTCAAGTGTGACGGGGAGCTGAACACCCAGGAGGTGCGGGACGCCGGCCAGCTCATCGTCGAGATCGGGATCGCGCCGGTGAAGCCGGCTGAGTTCGTCATCTTCCGCATCAGCCAGTACACGCCTGGGGCGTAAGGGCGATACGTAGCCGGCCTGCCCCGCCAGGTGTCGGGGCGGGCCGCGCCACCACACGGAAAAGGAGGGACATCCAGTGACCGACTGGTTACCCGGTAGCGACGTCCTGGCAGGCAGTCAGTTCATGCTCGAGCTCGACGGGGTTTCCATCGCCTCGTTCCGCGAGGTCAGCGGGATCAGCAGCGAAACCACGGTCATCGAGTCCAAGGAGACCAGCAAGGACGGCAAGACGATCATCAAGAAGCTGCCCGGCGAGCACAAGTGGGGAGACATCACCTTCAAGCGCGGCTACACCAAGGACCTGACCCTCTACAAGTGGCGCCAGGTGGTGCTCGAGGGCAAGACCAAGGACATGCGCAAGAACGGGTCCATCGTGGTCTATGACTATGAGAACAAGGAGGTGCTGCGCTGGAACTTCGTGAACGCCTGGCCCTCCAAGCTCTCGGCATCCAACCTCAGCGCGAGCGGCAACGAGGTCCTCGTCGAGGAGGTCACCATCTGCCACGAGGGGATGGCGCGGCAGAAGTAGCCCGGCCGACCTGGCCGGGACCTCGATGGATGGGAGTGAGCAGGACGGGTGATGGTGATGGGCGTAGGCGCCCCGAAGGGCATGCAGACGGAGTTCAACTTCGTGCTGCCACGTGGCTACGTGGACGAGCAGGGGACGGTGCATAGGACCGGGAGCATGCGCCTGGCGACCGCAGCGGACGAGATCCTGCCGCTGCGCGACCCGCGCGTGACGTCGAACCAGGCCTACCTGGTGATCATCCTCCTTTCCCGGGTGATCACCCGGCTGGGGACGCTGGGGTCCGAGCACATCACTCCTGGCCTGGTCGAGCGGTTGTTCTCGGCGGACCTGGCCTACCTCCAGGACTTCTACCGCCGGATCAACGAGGTCGGCCATAGCCGCGTGCCAGCCGTCTGCCCGTCCTGCTCAACCCGCTTCGAGGTCGACGTGGAGTTCGGCAACCAGGGGGAATCGTCGGCTACCCCCTGACCCAGCTCTTTCAGGAGGTAGCCTTCATCGCCTACTATTTTCACTGGCCACTGGCCGAGATCCTGGAGCTGCAGCATGGCGACCGCCGCCGATGGGTGGAGGAGATCAGCGCCATCAACCGCCAGCTCCGCGCCGAGGCGGAGAGCAGCCCGGGCTGGTGAGCTGCGCGCCTGAAGGCGAAGGGGCCAGGGATGAACGGCGGGTGAGCGTGGCGCGGCCAGATCCTGCTGGTGGCACAGGCGGTGGTGGCACAGGCGGCTCGCCTGTGCCGTGGCCAGGGATGAATGACGGGTGAGCATGGCGCGGCGAGGGCAGGCCGGAGCGGGGCTCCAGCCTGCCGCCCGCGCGACTGGTCGAACGAGGAGCAGGCATGGCAGGGTCCAGGCAGGTGGCCCAGCGGGCGGCGAGCGTCCCTGGTGGGACAGGCAGCCGCGCGGGCGGCACCGTCCAGAGGCAGCAGGCAGACGGTGCGGCGAGTCAGAGCGTGGGCGGCGTTGACGTGGAGCGGCTGGCCGAGCTGGTCTATCAGAAGTTGATGGACGAGCTGCGACTGGAGCAGGACCGCGCCGGGTGGGGCACCTGAGCGACGGCTGCCTCCAGAGCCGCGGGCGCCTCGAGCGGGGACGAACGGTACTAAGCAACGAGAGGTCCAGGGAATGGCGCGGACCGGTGAGCGGATCGACCCGTACGGTGTCTTCCACTTCAAGATTGACATCGACGGGGTCACGGTGGCCAGCTTCAGCGAGTGCTCCGGCCTGGAGATGCAGGTGAAGTACGACGAGGTCCGCGAGGGCGGGAACAACGAGTTCGTCCATCGCCTGCCAGGCCGGCTGGAGTACGGCAACCTGGCCCTGAAGCGCGGCTACGCCGAGAGCAACGAGTTCTTCAAGTGGTGCCTGACGGCCCTCAACCGCCAGGGCAGGGCGCTCAAGCGGCGGGACGTCACCGTGACGCTGGTGAACACGAACGATCGATCGTCGATCTTCTCCTGGACGTTTGTGGATGCGTACCCGGTGAAGTGGTCCGGGCCGTCCTTCCGCTCGGGCGAGAGCAGCATCGCCATTGAGAGCCTGGAGTTGGCCCACCGCGGGCTCCAAATCTCGTGAAGCGGCAGCGGTAGCGATGGACGGCGTGGACCAGGACCAGGAACAGCAGCCCCAGGGCGAGCGACCCCAGCGCCAGGCGCAGCCCGCGAACAATCTCGTGGACGCCGAACGGCTCCTCCTGGCCGGCCTGCGCGAGCGCCGGGCGCTGGCGCATCGCATCGGCGCGCAGTTCGTGGGCTGGCAGCGCGGCCTGGCCGCGGCCGGCTGGCTGTCCGCCCGCCCCGCTCGGCGGAGCCCGGCCCTGGTCAGCCCGCGCATGGGCGTGGCGCTCCTGGCCGCGAGCGAGCTGCCAAAGACCGGCCCCGCCCGCCGCGAGTCTCTCGAATGGGGCCAGACCGAGCGCTACTGGTGGCGTCTGCTCACACCTGACCTGGCATTGCTGCAGCGCCGGCATGCACGTCGGCTAGCCGCCGCGCATGCCCGCCGCGCCCTGGCCGGTGCGGCCGCAGCCGGTGCGTCGATGCCGGATCTTCGGCCCGCCTCGGGGCCGCCAGGTGCGGGTCCCGCCCCCGTGGCGCTGGAGCGCCTCGCGAGCACGCCACCGCCCGAGGCCGGGCCGACAGAGCCCGGATTACTCACCGGTCCTGGTGCAGCAGGCACAGGCGGGCCGCCTGTGCTACCGGGCTTGCTCGTTGGTAGCACAGGCGGCCCGCCTGTGCCGAGCAGGCCCGGCGGTGGTACAGGCGAGCCGCCTGTGCCACCGGTGAACAATCCGACAGCGCTGGCGCCCGGCAACGCCGCGCTGCCCGCG
The DNA here is from genome assembly GCA_016210245.1 of Chloroflexota bacterium. Classification (GTDB taxonomy): domain Bacteria; phylum Chloroflexota; class UBA6077; order UBA6077; family JACQUR01; genus JACQUR01. The sequence goes on along the minus strand of JACQUR010000210.1, from coordinate 775 downwards.
GGCCAGTGGGGGCGGCCGGAGTTCGGAGCAGCAGGGGCGGAGGAAGTGGGCGGAGCGGCGTTCGCCGCCGCCGCGCCCGCCCCAGGAGGTACCCACCCCGGCCTGGCGGCATCCCCGGAAGGCGCCGCGCGGGGCGTTGAGCCGGCGCCCGCGCCGACAGAACGTGGAGGGATGGCCGCGGCCATCAGGGCAGCCTGGCAGCGCCTGGCGCTGGTGTTCGCTCCTTCCACCTCGGCGCCCGAGCGGGCGCGTCCGGCGGCTGCCCCCGGGGAAGAGGCGGAGGCGGCGCAGCCGCCGGTCGAGCCGGCGGAGCGCCCCGCGGGACGGCCCGCAGCGGCACCGGAGCAGCCCGCGGCGCACGCCCAGGCCGCGCCGCCCAGCACGCCGACCACGGCGCCAGCAGCGGCCGTGTCCCAGCACGGGTTGCACGGAGGCGCGGCTACCCCAGCCGAAGCGACGGGGCAGCAGCCTCACCTCCAGCTTCTCCAGCCTGCGCCTGGCGAGCCTGGCGCGGCGGCCCCAGCCGAAGCGACGGGTAAGCAGCCCCTCGCGCAGGCCCCCGAACCCGCGCCCTCCTCGACCCTGGCGGAGACGACCGAGAGTCAGACCGCCACTTCGGTCGCGCCCGTTGCGCCGCCCCTGGCCCAGGTCGAGGAAGAGGTCGTAGCGCAGGGGCAGCCACAGGAGGCTGCCCCTACAGTTCCCCGCCACCCGGGTGGTGGGGGGCAAGAAGAGGCCGTAGCGCGGGGGCAGCCACAGGGGGCTGCCCCTACAG
>JACQUR010000216.1 GCA_016210245.1 Chloroflexota bacterium | reverse complement strand
GCGCGAAGACCTCTCCCCCAGCCCCTCCCCTACCAGGGGAGGGGAGCCGGACCTAGCCCCCCCGCCCCCTTCCCTACCAGGGTAGGGGGGGCCGGCTCCCCCTTCCCTGGTAGGGAAGGGGGCGGGGGGGTTAGGTCCGGCCGGTCTCTACCTCTACGGGATCGCTCGGCGCAGCCACCCGGGCGAAGGCGGGCTGGCGGTTGGCCCGGGCCTGGAGCGCGAAGGGCAGGCGTGGCTGCTTCCCCAGGGCGAGCTCATGGCGGTGGTGAGCCCGGTGTCCCTGGCCGAGTTTGAGCCCGAGGTGGTGCAGGCACGGGCGCGGGATACGGCCTGGCTCGAGGCGATGGTCCGTGGCCATGAGCGGGTGGTGGAGGCCGTGCAGCGCGAGCGCGGGGTGCTGCCGGCCAGGTTCGGGTGTGTGTACGCCACAGCCGCCGAGCTGGCGGCCGCGCTGGAGCGCTCCCAGGTTGCCCTGCTCGCCCACCTCCAGCGTCTGGAGGGCTGCGACGAATGGGGAATCCGGCTCTACGCCGACCGCTCCGTGGTCCGGCAGCGCGTTGCCGCCGAGCAGCCGGCCATCCGCCAGCTCCAGCAGGAGCTGGCGGGCGCTCGGCCGGGCCGGGCCTACTTCCTCCAGCGCAAGCTGGCCGACGCGCTGGCGGCCGCGAGCGAGCAGGCCGTGGATGACCTGGCGCAGACAGCGTACGATCGCCTGGCGTCCTGGGCCGTCGCCGGCCAGGTGACTGCCCGCGCGAACGCACGCCAGGCGCTCGACGGGGAGGCCGAGATCCTGCGGGCAGCCTTCCTGGTGCAGCGGGCCGGGCTGGGCTGCTTCGAGGCGGAGGTCCAACGCTTCGCCGAGAGCCGGGCGGGGCTGCGCTGCGAGTGCAGCGGCCCGTGGCCACCCTACAGCTTCGCGGCCGTGGACGCGGAGGTGCCACGATGAGGCACGCTGCCGCCGAGGCCAGGGACGTGACCCTGCTGGAGCTGCTCGACCGCGCCCTCGACCGCGGGGTCGTCCTGGCCGGCGACATCACTATCTCGGTGGCCGACGTCGACCTCATCTTCGTCGGGCTCAAGGTCCTGCTCGCCTCGGTCGAGCGCGCCGAGCGGCTGCGCTGGGGGCTCGATGGCCCGGCGGGGAACGGGGCGAGCGATGGCTAGTGGCTGCTACGTCTACGCCATCCTGGCCTGCGCGACCCCGCTACCGCCCGGGTTGCTCGGCTTCGGCGGCGCTGCCCTGGCTGTTGTACCCTGGCGCGCCCTCGCCGCGGCCACGAGTCCGGTCGAGCGCCAGGAGCTTCGTCCGACGCCGGAGCACCTGCTGCGCCACGAGGCGATCGTTGAGGCCGTGCGCCAGGTGGGCCGCGCGCTCCCGGTTCGCTTCGGAACGGTCCTGGCCGATGGCGAGGCGGTCAGCCATGCCCTGGCCGAGCGCTACGACGTGCTGCTCGCCGACCTGGAGCGGCTGGGCGACAAGGTCGAGCTGGGCCTCAGCGTGCTCTGGGACGGGGGAGACCTAACCCCCCCGCCCCCTTCCCTGCCAGGGAAGGGGGAGCCGGAGGGGCGGGGGAAGAGGTCCGGGGTCCCGGAGTGCGCTACCTGCTGGCCCGGCTGGCCGAGGACCGGCGCGAGGCAGAGCTGCGGGCTCGGGCCGGAGCGATCGCACGAGCGGTGGACGAGGCGCTGTGCCCCTATGCGCTCGAGCGCCGCTGCACGGTGCTCCCGACTCCTCGGCTCGCACTCCGGGCAGCCTATCTGCTCGAGCCAGTCCGAATCGGCGCGTTCTGGGCAGCGTTCGAGCAGGTGCGCCGGGCGCGCCCGGACCTGCGCTGCCTCTTGAGCGGCCCCTGGCCGCCGTACAGCTTCGTCACGCCCAAAGTCCCGGGCCCAACGTCCAACGCCCAGAGCCCGGGCTTCCCGCTGGACTTCGGGCCGTGGACTCTGGAGTGAGGTCGAGGAGGGACTACCATGGCCAGCCAACCAGGTGAAGCCGTGCAGCCCGGGGCGACCGCCCGGGCTTCGCTGCTGCGTATGGCCAGTGCCTGGCAGCACGCGGGCCAGCTCAACCAGGCGATCGGCGCCTATACCCGGCTGCTGGCGCGCTATCCGGGCAGCGCGGAGGCGCGCGAGGCGGCGGATCACCTCCTGGCGCTGGCGCAGGCCCACGAGCGAGCAGGGCGCTACCACCTGGCTCTGGGTCTCTACGAGAAGCTGGAGCGGCTGCTATGAGCGCCAGCGACGCCACGCCGCGGCCGCTCGACCAGCGGCTCGGTGGAGATTTGGCGGCGCTGGACGACTTCGCCCAGGAGCTTGCTCGGCTCGAGGGAGGGCTCCCACGGCGGATCAACGCCGACCAGGCCAGGGTCGAGCAGGGGCTGGCCAAGCTCGTGCTGACGCTGCTCGAGCTGATCCGGCGGCTCCTGGAGAAGCAGGCCCTGCGGCGCATCGAGGCCGGCTCCCTGACCGAGGAGCAGATCGAGCGCATGGGCGAAACGTTCCTGAAACTCGAGCACCGCATGGCCGAGCTGAAGGCGGCCTTCGGCCTGGAAGACGAGGACCTCAACCTGAACCTCGGCCCGCTCGGCGATCTGATGTAGCTCGGGGGAAAGAGGACAGACATGCAGAACGGCCACGACCGGCGCGTCGTCAGCTCCATCCAGACAACCAACCTGGCCGACATCCTGGAGCGGGTCCTGGACAAGGGGATCGTGATCGCGGGCGATATCACCATCTCCCTGGCCGATATCGAGCTGTTGAGCATCAAGCTCCGCCTCCTGGTCGCTTCGGTCGACAAGGCCCAGGAGATGGGCATCGACTGGTGGCAGTCGGACCCTGCCCTGTCCTCCCGAGCCCGCAAGCTGGAGGAGGAGAACGACCTGCTCAAGGCGCGCCTGGAACGCCTGGAGGCCAGGCTCCCGGCGCCCCTCGGGAGCGGCTGATGTGCAGGTGGGGCTGTCGAATGTCCTGCTGATCGAGGACAACCGCGGCGACGCGGGCCTGGTCCGAGCGCTGCTGGCCGAGGCGCCAGGCGGGCCCGTCGCGGTGGAGTGGGTCGACCGGCTGTCCCCCGGGCTGCAGCGCTGCGCCGCGGGAGGGCTCGACGCGGTGCTGCTGGACCTCTCGCTCCCCGATAGCCAGGGCCTCGAAACGGTGGCCCGGCTGCGCGCCCACAGCCCTGGGGTGCCCATCGTGGTCCTGACCGGCCTCGAGGACGAGGCGCTGGGCATCCAGGCTGTGCAGGTGGGCGCGCAGGACTACCTGGTCAAGGGCCAGGTGGCCAGCGCCGCGCTGGTGCGCTCGCTGCGCTACGCCCTGGAGCGCACGCGGGCGGAGGCGACGCTGCGCGCGCTCTACGCCGAGTCGGAGCGCCGCCGGGCCGAGGCGGAGGCGCTGGCGGCGAAGCTGGCCGCCTCCGAGCAGCGGGTCCGCACGCTCTACCAGGCCATGGCGTGCGGGGTGCTGGTGTGGGACGCCTCGGGCCGGATCATCGACGCCAACACGGTGGCCGAGCAGCTCCTCGGCGCACGCCTCGACCAGATGCATGCGCACACGCCAGATAACCCCCTCTGGAGGGTCGCGCGTGAGGATGGCTCGGATCTGCCGGCCACGGAGCGCCCCGCCCTGCTGGCTCTCGGCACCCGGCGGCCCGTGCGCGACGTCACCTTGCGGGTAACCCGCCCGGATGGCGAGGCCCGCTGGTTGCTGGTGTGCTCCACTCCTGTCCTCGGCGAGGACGGAGAGGTAGTCCAGGTGGCCTCGAGCTTCGTCGACATCACCGCGCGCAAGCGGATGGAAGAGGCGCTGGAGCACCACGCGCTCCACGACGTGCTGACCGAGCTCCCCAATCGCACCCTGCTCCACGACCGTCTCCGCCAGGCCATCCTGGCCGCGCGCCGCGATAACACCTCGCTGGCTCTGCTCGCCATGGACCTGGACCGCTTCCACGAGATCAACGACGCCCTGGGGCACCGCGCGGGCGACGTGGTGTTGCAACAGGTGGGGCAGCGACTGCGGGCCACGCTGCGGGCCTCGGACACCGTCGCCCGCCTGGACGGGGACGAGTTCGCGGCGCTGCTGCCTGGGACGAGCGCCGAGGGCGCCACGCTGGCGGCGGGCAAGCTCCTGCGCGCGCTGGAGCAGCCCTGTGTGGTGGAGAGGCACCGGCTCGACATCGGGGCGAGCGTGGGCATTGCCCTGTATCCGGAGCACGGCGAGGCGGCCGAGACGCTGCTGCGCCAGGCGGAGGTGGCGCTCTACGTGGCCAAGCGCGCGGCCAGCAGCTACGCCGTCTACGCCCCCGAGCAGGACCAGTACAGCCCCAGTCGGCTGGGGCTGGTGGGCGAGCTGCGCCAGGCCATCGAGCAGGGCCAGTTGCGGCTGCACTACCAGCCCAAGGTGGGCCTCAAGAGCGGGCGGGTGGTGGGAGTGGAGGCGCTGGTGCGCTGGCAGCACCCCGAGCGCGGCCTGGTACCGCCGGACCAGTTCATCCCCCTGGCCGAGCAGACCGGGCTGATCAAGCCGCTGACCGAGTGGGTGCTGGGCACCGCGCTGCGCCAGTGCCAGGCCTGGCACAGGGCAGGGCTGGAGCTGGCCATGGCGGTGAACCTGTCCATGCGTAACCTGCACGACCCCCAGCTCCCGGACGCGATCGCCGAACTGCTGGCGGCCTCGGGCGTGCCGCCCGCCTGGCTGGAGCTGGAACTGACCGAGAGCGTGGTCATGGCCGATCCTGTGCGGGCGATGGAGAGCTTGCGCCGCCTGTGCGCCATGGGCGTGCGGATCGCCATCGACGACTTTGGCACGGGGTACTCGTCGCTCGGCTACCTCAAGCGGCTGCCCGTCGGCCAGCTCAAAGTCGACCGGTCCTTCGTGCGGGATATGGCTGTAGATCAAAACAGTCTGGCGATCGTGCGGGCAACGATCGAACTGGGCCACACCCTGGACCTGGAGGTGGTGGCCGAAGGCGTGGAGGACCGGTCCACCTGGGACCTGCTGATCGCCCTGGGCTGCGACCTGGCCCAGGGCTACTACCTGAGCCGCCCGCTGCCTGCAGCGGAGCTCGAGTGCTGGCTGAGGGAATGGCCGCTCGAGTCGTAGGGGCAGCCGGCGCTGTCTGCCCGGCGCCCCGAAGGCGGCAAAGGGTCACCATCAAGCGTCTCACGGTCGCGGCTCGGATACCACCCTGCAAAATCAGCAGTCACGCAGCACTGGCTACACGGCCAGGACCAGCTTGCCAAACTGCGCCCGCTCCAGCACGCGCTGGTGGGCCTGGGCGGCGTCGGCGAGCGGGTAGACCCGGTCTACCACGGGCGCCAGGAGGCCCTGCTCGAACCAGGGCAGCGCCTGGCGAGCGAAGGCCTCGACCGACTCGGGGAAGCGCGGGCTGGTCGTCACGGCCATGCCGTAGAGGGTCAGGTTGCGGAAGATCGCCTCGCGGGTGTCCAGCTCCACTCGCGCCCCGCTGGGTGAGCCGTAGATCACCAGTCGCCCTTCCATGCCGAGACTGCGCACGCTGGCCGGGAAAGTCGCCTTGCCCACCCCCTCCAGCGCCACGTGAACCCCCTCGCCCTCGGTCAGCCGCCGGACCTCGGCTGCTACGTCCTGGGTGGAGTAGTTGATGGTCGCATCGGCACCTAACTGGCGAGCTCGCTCCAGCTTCCAGTCCTGGCCGGCCGTGGCCACCACCCAGGCGCCGAGCTGCCGGGCCAACTGGATGGCCGCGCTGCCCACCCCGCTGCCGGCCGCGTGGACCAGCACCCGCTCGCCCGGCTGCACGCGGGCCAGGGTCACCAGCGCGTGCCAGGAGGTGCCAAAGGCGAGCGGGATGGCCGCCGCCTGCTCGAAGGAGAGGTTCGCGGGCGCAGGACGCACCCCCCAGGCCGGCGCCGCCACCAGTTCGGCGTAGCTGCGCCGCGTCCAGGCCATCACCCGCTGGCCGGGCTGCAGGCCGCTCACCCCGGGGCCCAGGGTCTCCACGACGCCCGCCGCTTCCAGGCCCGGAACGAGCGGCAGGTCCCGGCTGGGATAGGCGCCCATGCGCATCAGCAGGTCGGCGAAGTTCACCCCCACCGCCTTCACTCGGATCAGCACCTCGCCCTCGCCCGGCTGGGGCTCCGGCGCCTCCTCATAGCACAGCGCCTCCGGCCCGCCGAACTGGTGGATGCGGATAGCTTTCATGCAGTCTCTCCCTGGGAATCCTCAGGGTCATAGGGGCGCGGCGAGCAGCACGCTGCTC
>JACQUR010000215.1 GCA_016210245.1 Chloroflexota bacterium | reverse complement strand
GTCCCCAATCCGCAAACCGCAATCCGCAATCCAAAATCCCACCAGCGCTTCGCTCATGCTGGCAGCCGGGCGCAACTCGACGTCCTGGAGGTGGGTCAGGGGATAGGGAGCGCAGGCGACGGGGCGGCCGTCGTGCCAGGCCACGGTCGGCTGCCAGCTCCCGTCGCCCAGCGGCTGGAGCAGCTCGTCGAGCGCGACGCGCAGCGCCCGCCAGTCCGTCGCCTCGTTCGCCAGGGCGTCGAGCGCGCCGGCCGCGCGCCAGGCCGCCTCGCGCGCGAGCTGGGGGCTGAAGCCAGCCAGACGCTGGCCCAGCAGGTCGGCCAGGCGGGGGGCCGCACGCGCCTGGAGCGCCTCATCGCGCAGGCGGGCCACCGTAGAGTCGGCCAGCGGGTCCAGCCGCTCCTGGGCAGGCGGGGGCGTGTAACGCAGGTGGGGCAGCACGGGCCGAATGGGGTTCCGGGACGGGGGAGTGCGCCGCAGGGCGTCGAGGATCGCCCCGTCCTCGTCGACCAGGACGATGTTGCTCCGCCTGCCCATGGCTTCTATAATGAGCCCTACCCGGCGCACAGTGCCCTCGTCACTCCGAGAAGCGATCCGCAGCGTGAGCAATCGCTCCAGGCGCGGCTGCTCCACCGCCTCCACCCAGCCATCGCGCACGTACTTGCGCAGCAGCAGCAGCAGCGGAGTGACGGCGTCGGACCCGCGCTTGAGCGGCGCCGAGGTCAGGTGGACTCGCGCCGCGGCCGGATCGGCCGAAAGCAGCAGCGAGCGCTTCTGACGCTGGGCGTAGAGGTGCAGCCCCAGGCCGTGCGTGCCCAGCAAGAAGACGTGCTCGACCCGCCCCCCCAGAATCGTGGCTGCGAGCTCGTCCCGAACAGCATGCATGGCGAGCGCATCAAAGACCATACTAAACCAAGTCGACAGTCGACAGTTGACAGTTGACAGTTGACAGTCGACAGTTCACAGTCCGCTCGTGTCCTGTCGACTGTAGACTGTGGACTGTCGACTCAGTACAGGAGTATACCTGGCAAGGGCGATGGACCTGCGAATGGCCTCCAGATCAGGCGCCAGCGGGCTGGTGTTCATCCTTTCCGGCCCCTCCGGCGTGGGCAAGGATAGCGTGACCCGTCTCCTCAAGGAGGAGGACTTCCCGCTGAGCTTCTGTGTCACCGCCACGACGCGGCCGCCTCGACGCGGCGAGGTCCACCGCCAGCACTACTACTTCCTGAGCGAGGCGGAGTTCGAGCGTCTGAAGGCGCAGGGCGAGCTGCTGGAGTACGCCGTGGTACACGGCAACCAGTATGGCACCCCGGCCAGCGAGGTACGCGAGGGGCTGCGCAAGGGCAGCGACCTGTTGATCACGGTCGACACCCAGGGAGCCAGGACGCTGCGCGCGAAGCTGCCGCAGGCTATCCTGATCTTCCTGGCGCCGCCCAGCCTGGAGGAACTGGTGGAGCGCTTACAGCGGCGCGGCACCGACTCGCCGGAGCAGGTGGAGCTCCGGCTCGAGGCCGCGCGCCGGGAGATGGCCGAGTTGCCGAACTACGACTACCAGATCGTCAACCATCGCGACTGCCTGAAGGAGTCGGCGGGGGTGCTCAAGGCGATCATCACCGCCGAGCGGCACCGCGTACACCCCCGCCTGGCCACGCTCTAAACGGAGTCGACAGTCCACAGTCCACAGTCGACAGTTGAAAGTCGCGCGGCGAACACCGGGAGTTTCAACCCTCGACTGTCGACTATGGACTGTCGACTGTCGACTGTGGACTGTCGACTTGGCTGAGATCTTCGCCGACGTAGCCCTGGATAGCGGCGGGCCGGGCACGTTCACCTACTCCGTGCCGGATCGGGTGGAGGTTGCGCCGGGCTGTCTGGTGGTCGCGCCGCTCGGTTCACGCCGTCTGCCCGGGCTGGTGGTGCGGGTGCATGGCGAGGTGCCTGCCTTCCCCACCCGTCCGCTGGAGGCGGTGCTCCATGCCCGGCCGCTGCTGCAGCCGCTCCAGCTCGACCTGGCGCGCTGGGTAGCCCGCACCTACCGGGCCTCGGTGTGGGACTGCCTGTGCCTGCTGGTGCCGCCCGGTCTGCCCGGGCGGCTGCGCAACCCGAAGGCGCTAACCTCAGGCCGCCTCGAGGCCTGGTTGGAGCGGCTGCTGGGAGCGGCACGGCAGGCCGTGCCGCCACAGAACGGTGCGCCGCCACAGAACGGTGCGCCGCCACAGAACGGTGCGCCGCCACAGAACGGTGCGCCGCCACAGAACGGTGCGCCGCCACAGAACGGTGCGCCGCCACAGGACGCCGCGCCCGTGCAGGCGCCCGCGGTCCGTCGGCCGCCACTGACCCCGCTCCAGGAGCGCGCGCTGGCGCCGCTGGCCGGGGCTCTGGCCGAGGGGGCGCACCGGGTCTTCCTGCTCCACGGCGTCACCGGGAGCGGGAAGACGCACGTGTACCTGGAGGCTGCGGAGCAGGCGATTGCCGCCGGCGGCCAGGTGGTGGTGCTGGTGAGCGAGATTGCGCTCACTCCGGAGGCGGCCGAGCGCTTCTCCGCGCGCTTCCCGGGGCGGGTGGCGGTGCTGCACAGCCAGCTCAGCGCGGGGCAGCGCGACCAGGCCTGGGCCCGCATCCGCGCCAGCGAAGCTGCGCTGGTGGTCGGCCCCCGCTCGGCCGTCTTCGCGCCGGCCGAGCGCCTGCGCCTGGTCGTCGTGGATGAGGAGCATGAGTGGACGTACAAGCAGGAGGACCGCAGCCCACGCTACCACGCCCGGGCGGTGGCCATCGCCCGCGCGCGCATGAGCGGGGCGTGCGTGGTGCTCAGCAGCGCGACCCCTGACGTATCGACCTACTACCACGCGCTGCGGGGACGCTTCCAATTGTTGAGCCTGCCGGAGCGCTACCGAACGCTGTCGGCGGGGCTCGGGCGGGCGGAGACGCCCACCCCACCGAGCAGCCCGCCCGCCCCACCGAGC
>JACQUR010000214.1 GCA_016210245.1 Chloroflexota bacterium | reverse complement strand
GGGTTAGCCAAGAGAGTCGCTGAAAGGAACGAGAAGTGGCTGAGCAGCCAACAATTGCCAATGAATCCCTCGTGGAATCGCTTGGAACTCCCTGCTGTTGTCGCCGCCGTCGCGCTTCGGTCGGGATTGCCCATGAATTCTTCGTGGAATCGCTTGAAACTGTTGTGAGCCTGGCCAGGAGCTTCGGCTACGTTGAACATGCGGGTGTGAACGGTGTTCTCCGAGAGTCTCTCATCGAACGGTTCTTGGACCATCTCCTCATGCCTCCCTACAAGGCAGGCACAGGCGTGATAGTAGACTCCAAAGGGCGGCAGAGTGGCCAGTGCGATGTGATAATCTGGGACGATGGCATTTTCCGACCCCTCTATTCTGCCCGAGGCGCCGGGATCTACTTGATCGAATCGGTAGTCGCTGTGATCGAGGTCAAGTCTACCTTGAAGAGAGACTCTATCAAGCAAGCTATGGCTCGGACTCGAGACTTCAAGCGTATGGCGATACTCCGCCCGCCAACGGAGGAGCGTCCTAACAACTACTGGGGAGAGGAGCCGGGTATTCTTCCAATCAGCATGGTCTTTGGTTTTCGAAGTGACATCCCGGGTTGTGAAAAGAAGCGGGCAGAGGATGTAGCGGCTGAGGAAGGAGTCGATCTCCCCGAATATCTTCAGATAGTTTGTGTGCCCTGCAAGACTTCCTGGGCATTTCAGAAGGATGGATCGGAGCAGTACGCCTGCGATGAACGCCACCGCTTTCACGAGGTACTGATGCCCTTCGCCGGAGTACTCAACTCGTTGAAGAGTCTCAGCGCCAAGCGCGGCCGACCGAACCTCGGGGCGTACATGGTCCCATATAACATTTGACCAGGTAGGATCAGTACTGGGTGAGCCGAGCTCGGACCATCCTCGAACGCAGGGCCTACCCGGACGGATTCGAGGTCTGGGGCTTCGCCGTCATCGACGATCTTCGCCCGAGAATCGAGCGCGGCCTGGAAGTGGACTGAGGCGGGAGGCCAGGGAAAAGAAAAAGGCAGTGACGGCTAGAGCCGCCAAAGCCTCCAGACATATGATGCACCCTTGGTTGACAATTGTCAATGACAATTGTCAAACGTCGCACGTCGTCTACGTCGGTGGAAAGCGCCTGCGGCGGAGTAGCCAGGACGAAATGACAGCAGCCGGCATCGACAAGCTCATCATCAACTCCCCCTACGCGGAGCCGGCCCGCTACTGGAGCTACAGCCGGGACACCCGGACGTTCGCTCTGAAGGACGGCCGTCGCCCCGCGGGCTACGTCGTCGCTACCCCCGGCTCGAAGGCCTTCGATGACCCGGGTATCTTCTACGAACTGCCCCTGGTCAACCGGATCCGGCCCAGGGTGAAGGCCTGGCGGGAGGCGGGCTACCCCGGGGTGACGGGCATCACCCAGCGGCTGCTGGAGCACTGGCGGGATGCCGAGCAGCGGGAGGGGCGGCGCTTCTTCTTCTGCCAGCTCGAGGCGGTGGAGACGCTGATCTGGCTGGCCGAGGCGCCGGCCGCCGACCGGGTGGGCGTCGACGTGCCGGGCGATGGCGGGCCGTTCCAGCGCGTGTGCGCCAAGATGGCCACGGGCGCGGGCAAGACCATCGTCATGGCCATGCTGGTCGCCTGGCACATTCTGAACAAGGTCACCTATCCCCAGGACCGGCGCTTCTCGAAGCACGTGCTGGTGATCGCCCCTGGCCTGACCGTGCGGAGCCGCCTGCAGGTCTTGCTCCCCAGCGGGGAGGGCAACTACTACGACGAGTTCAATATCGTCCCGCCCGGTCTAGCCGATCGCCTGCGCCAGGGCAGGGTGCTGGTGCGCAACTGGCACGCTCTGAACTGGGAGACGGACGAGCAGGTCGCGCGCAAGAGGAGCGTAGACAAGCGCGGCGCCCGGAGCGACGAGGCCTACGTACGCGACGTGCTGGGCGAGCTGGCCGGCGCTCGCAACCTGCTGGTGATCAACGACGAGGCCCACCACGCCTGGCGCGTCCCGGCCGAGTCGAAGGTGCGCGGCGTCAGCAAGGAGGACCTGGAGCAGGCCACCCGGTGGATCGGCGGCCTGGATCGCATCCATCGGGCTCGCGGCCTGCTGGCCTGCTACGACCTGTCCGCCACTCCCTTCGCCCCCTCCGGCAAGGCCAGCTCCGAGGAGGCGCTGTTCAGTTGGATCGCCAGCGACTTCGGGCTCAACGACGCTATCGAGTCGGGCCTGGTCAAGACCCCGCGCGTGGTGGTGCGCGACGACGGTACGCCCACCGCCCGCACCTACCGTTCGCGCCTGTACCACCTCTACATGGACGCGGAGGTCAAGGACGACCTCAACCGCAAGGCCCAGGAGACGGAGTCGCTGCCCGACCTGGTAATCAACGGCTACTACCTGCTCGGCAAGGACTGGCTGGAGACCGCCCGAGGCTGGCAGGAGCACCAGGCGCCCACCCCGCCGGCCATGATCACCGTGGCCAATCGCACCGAGACGGCGGCCCGGGTCAAGTACGCCTTCGACCACGGGCGGATCCTGATCGACGAGCTGTGCGCGCCGGAGTACACGCTGCACATCGACAGCCGGGCGCTGGAGCAGGCCGAGGCCAAGGAAGAGCCGCTCCCGCTCGACGGCGCGGCAGAGCCAGCCGAAGAGGGCGACGCCGAGGAGGTCACGGCGCCCAGGCTCACCGCGCAGCAGCACGCCGAGCTGCTGCGCCGCATGGTGGATACCATCGGCCAGGTGGGCAAGCCGGGCGAGCGCATCCAGAACGTCATCTCGGTCGGCATGCTGTCCGAGGGCTGGGATGCGCGCACCGTCACCCACATCATGGGCCTGCGCGCCTTCTCCAGCCAGTTACTGTGCGAGCAGGTGGTGGGCCGCGGCCTCCGCCGCACCTCGTACGAGGTCGATCCGGCCAGCGGCCTGTTCGGGGCCGAGTACGTCAACGTCTTCGGCGTGCCCTTCACCTTCCTGCCCCACGAGGGCGGCGACGGCGCGCCTCCACCCCCGCCCTCACCGAAGACGAAGATCGAGCCCGTCGCCGAGAAGCGCCGCTACGCGCTCTCCTGGCCCAACCTCCTGCGCGTCGAGCACACCTATCGGGCGCGGCTGACCCTGGACGTGGCCCGGGTCAAGCCGCTGGCCCTGGACGCCAACGACGCGGCCACCCGCGCCGAGCTGGCCGCGGTGGTCGAAGGTAAGCCCGACCTCACCCACCTGTCCCAGATCGACCTCGAAGAGCTGGGTCGGCGCTTCCGCCTCCAGCACCTCATCTTCCGCGCCGCGGCCAATGTGTTCGACGAGATGCGGCCCGCCTGGAAAGGCAGCCGCGAGTACCTGCTGGCCCAGCTCATCGGGCTGGTGGAGCGCTTCGTCGGCTCGGACCGCGTCACCATCAGCCCGCCCCTGTTCGTCCAGGACGACCTGCGCCGCCGCATCCTGCTGGCGCTCAACATGAACCGGATCGTCCAGCACCTCTGGGAGGCCATCCGCTTCGAGAACACCGAGGCGCTGGAGCCCGTGTTCGACGCGGCCCACCCGGTCCGCTCTACAGCCGACGTGCAGCCCTGGTACACCGGCCGGCCGTGCGAGCTCACCCAGCGCTCGCACCTCAACTTCTGCGTCTTCGACAGCACCTGGGAGGCGAGCGAAGCCTGCGAGCTGGACCACAACCCCAATGTCGACGCCTGGGTCAAGAACGACCACCTGGGCTTCGAGGTGCTCTACGTCTTCAAGGGCGTGCGCAAGAAGTACCGCCCCGACTTCCTCATCCGCCTCACCTCCGGCCGCCTGCTGGTGCTGGAGGTGAAAGGCCAGGACTCCCAGGAGGACCGGAGCAAGCGCGAGTTCCTGGCCGAGTGGGTCCGCGCGGTCAACGCCCACGGCGGCTTCGGCCACTGGCGCTGCGCCGTCTCTCGCGACCCCAAAGACGTAGGCGCTATTCTGCGCCAGGCGAACGAGCCATAGCCCAACGGTTCGGCCTCATTTGCCGTTTCTCGCGGGAAGCTACGGCTCAACGATCACCTGGTGGCCGTGGTCGAGCATAACCAGGAAACGATCGCTGACGCCCCGTCCGACGAGGGGTTCGTCACCGAGCGCGGTAATGAGCACGGGGAACGGGGCCAGCTCGCCCACGCGGGCTGTGCCAAGAAACGCGGGAGCCAACACCTCCGACCCGTCCGCCAGCGTCCACTGCAAGTATTCATCAGGAGGCTGGCTATTATCCATCACCAGCCCCGGCGGCAGTACTACATCGCCGTCAAACCCGGTATCGAGGAGCGCGTCGACGTCCGCGGTGCGGTCCCCGAGTGCAAGATGGAGGGGGAGGTATGGGAAGCGAGAGCTGACCACGCGGTGGTTCAGCGCCATCTGCCGACCGTCTTCGTGCCAATCCTGAAGAGGAAGCTCCCCGGGCCAAAGAGCGCCCGGGCGCGCTGTGCGACATCCAGCAGGGTTGGGCCCAGGATGGTGTGGCCTTGCGGGGAAATGGCCACGTACTTTCCCCAGTGCTCGGCCTCCAGGGGTTTGGCGTACCGCTCGTAGAGCTTGTCCGCGAGCCGTTTGCGCTCCTGACTGTCTGCGGGCATGGAAGTGTCTTCACCTACCCTCATCCTGCTCGCATTATAGCCCTCACGCCGCTCCCCCCTCGCGGACCCGGTCGTTGATCGCGGCGCGTCCGATCATCTCTCGGCTGCCGGCGAGGAGAGCTGGGCGTTGAGGCGCAGGTTCCAGCGGGGGCTGACGGTCGGTAAGGCAGCACTCGCGCGCGGGCAGCGGGTCGATGGCCGGGGGCTGGCTCAGCGGCGCGCCCTCGCGGCCCTATGTGCTGGGCAGGGTGAAGCAGAAGGTGCTTCCTTTCCCCGGCTCGCTGTCCACCCAGAGTCGCCCACCCTGGGCCTCGACCAGCATCTTTGTGATGTACAGGCCCAGCCCGAGCCCTTCGGCTCCTGCGGTGCCCCGGGCTCGAAAGAAGCGCTCGAACAGGTGCGGGAGGTTCTCTGGGGCTATTCCCGCCCCGCGGTCAGTAACCGATACGGTTACTTCACTGGCTGCCCTCTCGGCTCTGATCAGCACCTCGGTGTGCGGCGGAGAGTACTTGAGGGCGTTGCTGATAAGGTTCACCAGGATGCGCTCCAGGCGATCCGGATCGGTCCACACTGGTGGCAAGCCTTCGGGCACCTCCACCTTGATGCGCCCGACCTCCAGCACCTCCCTGGTGCGGTCCAGCAGCTCGGCAACGCATGTCTTCAGGTCCACCGGTCGTTTCTCCAGGCGGAGCTGCCCGGATTCCAGACGGGCAGACTCGACCAGGTCCTGAATCATCGCGTCCATCTGCCTGGCCCCGGCCACGATCGCCTGCGCACTCCGCAACTCCGCTCCTTGCCGACCAGCCCTGTCCAGCAAGCGCACCAGCAGGAGCGCGTGCCCCTGGATGACCGTCAATGGGTTCCGCAGATCGTGCGAGACGGTGCGGATGAGATCCTGCAGCCACTCCTGCAGCTCGTGCAGCGCAGTAATGTCGGTAGCAACCGTCACGGCACCCAGCAGTCTGCCATCCGGGAGGCAAATCGGTGCCGCGCTGGTGATGCTCCACACGGTCCTGTCCGTGCGCGGCGGGTGCATGGCCAGAATAACGCCCCGCACCGTCTCGCCACGCAGGGCGCGGGCGACCGGGGCCTGGTCGATCGGCAAGGGCTTGCCGTCGGCCGTCTCGAGGCGCAGCAATGCCACTTGCTCGGCCAGGGGGAGCTCGAGCTCTTCCGGCGTGTAGCCCACCACGTTCTTGCCGGCAGGATTCGCACGGATGATCTTGCCCGCTGCATCGAAGATCGCGACCGGATCGGCAATGGCCACGAGCGTGGCGTCCAGCTCTGCCGCCTGCCGCTGAACCTCGGCCAGCAGCCGCTCGCGCTCGCGCTCTGCCCGCTTGCGTTCGGTGATGTCGCGCGCAATGGTCGACGCGCCGATGATCCTGCCGACCGCGTCCCTGATCGGCGATATGGCCAGCGAGACGTCGACTCGCTGCCCATCCTTGCGCACCCGCACGGTCTCGAGCTGCTCGATGCGCTCTCCCTCCCTCGTTCTTCCCAGAGTTTCCAGGAGCTCGTCGGCTCGATCCGGCGGAACGATGATGGACAACGATTTCCCAACGGCATCCCCGGCGCCATGCCCGAACAGCCGCTCCGCGGCGGGGTTCCAGCTCGTGATCGTGCCACCCAACGTCCGGCCGATGATGGCATCATTCGAAGACTCCACGATAGCCGCGAGCCTGGCGGTGGCTTCCTCGGCCCGCTTGCGCCCGGTTATGTCGTGGAAATAGACCGAAAGACCATCTTCAGACGGATAGGCGTGGACTTCGACCCAGATGGCGTAGGGCGGATAGAAGGCTTCGAAGACAACGGGTACTTGTTCCGACGCGACGGTGTGGTACTGGGTATAGAACGTCGAGTCCAGGGCGTCCGGGAACTCCTCCCAGACGTTCTTGCCCAGGAGCTCGTCTCGCTTCTTGCGCAAGAGCCGCTCCGCTTCCCTGTTGACGTAGGTGAAGCGCCACTCGCGATCCAGGGCAAAAAACGCATCGGTGATGCTCTCGAGGATGTTGTTGATCCGTCGCTGTGCCGCCTCAGCTTCTGCCCGTGCCGCCTGCTCCTGGGCGAGCTTGATGCGTTCTTCCTCGGCCTGCTTGCGCTCCGTGATGTCGCGCCCGACGACGACGGCGTACTCCACCTGGCCGTCGCCAAAGAGCGGGTAGTAGTGGACCTCCATGCAGCGGCGGCCGGCGGCCGCGTAGGTGAACCAGGCCTCGTAGTGGACCGGTTGTCCGGCGAAGCATTGGTCGAGCTCGGGGCGGATGACCTTCTGGAAGATCTCCTCGCCCAGGAAGTGCGCGGGCGTACGTCCTTCGAACTCATCGACTGGTATCCCATTCAGTCGTGCGTAGGCCGGGTTCACCATCCGGTAGACGTAGTGCCGGTCGACGAGTGAGATGAAGTCGGGTGAGTTGTCGACTACTCGGGCGTAGGTGCGCAGCATGCGATTCGCCTCGCGCAGCGCATCCTCCATCCGCTTGCATGCGGTTCCACTCATGGGATGGCTCTCGTCGCTGCTCCGGGCTGCGCGTCCGTTGTCGTGTCGAGAGTCTGCCATGCGGCGTGACGCTTCCTTCAGGCGATCACTTAACAACCAACACTGGTGAGACCGAGACGACGGCAGAGGCTCCGATACGATGGGTGCCTCTCAACTGTGGGCCGTCTTGTCCAGCACCCCCCGCGTTGCGGCCAGCCACCTCCGTAGGGACCGTGCAAGGGGAATGCCACTGGGTCAGGGGGTACAGGATGGCGCCTGCGCCATCGGAGGCCAGGGTTGAGTACAGGCAATCGCCGGGAGGCGGGCACTGCTGCTGGCAGCGGCAGTGCCCGCCTCCCGGATGTGCCACCTCACCTACGGCTGGCTCGGGGGCTGCTGGCCCCGGCGCAGCTCCTCGAGCGCCTCGCGGACTCCTTGCGCCTCCGCCTCCAGCTCCCGCAGATACGCCTCCAGCTCGGCGATCCTCTCCTCTCGGGTGCGGAAGCGTCGCTGGAAGCCTCCCAGCGGGGGTGGGGCGATGTGCTGGCCGAGGCGCATGGCGTCCAAGCGGCGAAGCGGGTGTGACCAGTTGCTGTGCAGGCGGTCGCTGAGCCGTAGGGGGCGACGGCTCTGTCGCCCCGCCGCCCCTGAGCCGTAGGGGGCGACGGCTCTGTCGCCCCGCCGCCCCGAGGGCGGCAGAGCGTGGGGCCCAGGGGGCTGGAGGAGAGCTGCGGGCTGGCCCCCTGGGCACCACGCC
>JACQUR010000207.1 GCA_016210245.1 Chloroflexota bacterium | reverse complement strand
GGGGGCCGGCCAGCAGCTCTCCTCCGGCCCCCTGGGCACCACGCTCTGCCGCCCTCGGGGCGGCGGGCAGACAGGGCCGTCTGCCCCTACGACCTCCACGCACCGGCGGGCAGACAGGGCCGTCTGCCCCTACGACCTCCACACACAAGAACTGGGCGGACCTGGCAGGGACGCCTGCCCCACCCGAAAGGGACGCCCGTTCCACCAGCCCACGCCGGATTATTTCGGCCACCTTCATCAGGGCGGGTGTGGAAGTCATCAGATCAGCGGTCACAAAGCACTGGCACACTGTCGACTGTGAACTGTCGACTGTCGACTCAGGATAGGGGAGACAACTAGATGGCACCTCGCACGTGCATTCTCTTGACCGGGGCCGCCGGATTCATTGGCTCCAAGGTGGCGGAGCTGTTGCTGGCCGACGGGCACTCGGTGGTGGGCGTGGACAACCTGAACGACGCCTACGATCCACGGCTGAAGCACTGGCGGCTAGCGCAACTCCAGGGCAAGCCAGACCTCACCTTTCAGCACCTGGACATCTGCGATCGCGCTGAGCTGCAGAAGCTGTTCCATACACGCTTCGTGGAGCAGGGCGCAGGCTTCGAGGCGGTCATCAACCTCGCCGCCCGCGCCGGCGTGCGCCAATCGGTGGAGAACCCGTGGGTGTACTTCGAGACCAACGTGGTGGGCACCCTGAACCTGCTCGAGCTGTGTCGCCAGTTCGGGGTGAAGAAGTTCGTCCTGGCGTCCACGTCCAGTCTCTATGGAGCCCACAACCCTCAGCCATTCCACGAGGAGGCCAACACCGATCGGCCCCTCTCACCCTACGCGGCCTCGAAGAAGGCGGCCGAGGGGCTGTGCTATACGTATCATTTCCTGCACGGGCTCGACATCACGCTGCCGCGCTACTTCACGGTCTACGGGCCGGCCGGGCGGCCGGACATGAGTCTGTTCCGCTTCGTCCAGTGGATCAGCGAGCAGCGACCGGTGACCGTGTACGGCGATGGGCAGCAGTCGCGGGATTTCACCTACGTGGATGATATCGCGCGCGGGACGGTGGCGGCGCTGAAACCGCTCGGCTATGAGGTGATCAACCTGGGCTCCGACGAGCCGGTGGTGTTGAGCGAGGCCATCCACCTGGTGGAGGAGCTGGTCGGCAAGCAGGCCAACATCGTCTACAAGCCCAGGGATCCCGCCGATGTCATGGCCACCTGGGCCGACATCCACAAGGCGGAGCGGTTGCTGGGCTGGCGGCCGACATACTCCTTCCGCCAGGGGGTGGCTCAGTTGGTACACTGGTACCAGGAGAATCGCGACTGGGCGCGCGAGATCATCACGTCGTAACGTTGTAGGCTCGGCCTGGGAGGTCGACGGTGCCAGGGGTGGTGCGAACTATCCTCATTCTGGTCGCCATCGGTGCCGCGGTGGTTGTTGGCGGCCTCGCTGGCGTCGTGCCTCTTCAGCCCTTGCCCCGCGCCGCGGCGCCACGCGCTCAGACGAGCAGCCCGGAAGATGAGCTCGCGGCGGCGCTCACCCAGGTGCCCGCCCAGCCGGTCCAGCACTTTGCCCGTCCGTTGCCCGGCGCGCTGGCCGTCGCGACCTTCGGGCCGGACGAGGCCTGGTCCGCCGGGGACAGAGCGCAACTGGAAGCTCCCTGGGGGACCGCGCCGGCGCTCACCCTGAGCTCCGTGGACGCCCGGGAAGCCTCGGCCGACCTGCGCACGACCGTCGACCTGTCCGCGGCCAACCTGCGCCTCACCTTTCACACCGACTCTGCCGCCGCGCTCCAGTTCGTCGGCCTGGCGCTCGATACTGAAGCGGGAGCCTTCAAGAAGTTCTTCCGCACCGATCTCACCGAGGTCGGCAAGATGCCCGGCAACTACACGGTCAACGACGGCTGGAACACGATCGCCAAGCCGAAGCGCTTCGCCTACTCCTCGTCTGGATCCGGGCTCACGGCAGCGGATTGGGCGCACATTGGAGCGATCCGGCTGATCATCAAGTCCAAGCCGAATACGACGGCCAGCGTCTCTTTCGTGCGCCTGGAGGTGGTTCCAGTGCCGCCACGGGGGCTGGTTTCTCTGACCTTCGACCACGGCGCGGCCACTATTGCCAGCGTGGTGGCTCCGCTGATGGCGCAGCGCGGCTATCGCGGCAGCGTGTTCGTCACGCCCGCCCAGGTTGGCCGGACGACGGACCGGCCCTGGGCTTCGATTGCCCAGCTCCAGGCGCTGCACGCTGCAGGCTGGGACATCGGCATGCACTCCTTCCAGGGCCACCCGGATTTCACCACCCTGCCGCTGGCCGAGGTGCGGCGACAGTTCGTCCTCGGCGCCGCCTGGCTCGATACCTACGGATTTGCCAGTCCCATGAAACTCATCGCCACACCCAACGTCACCTGGAATGAGGACATTGTGGCCATTACCGCCCAGTACTACGCCGCCTGTCGGTGCGCGGGCGGCTGGGGGGTCTTTCCTCCAGAGGACAGGTACCTCATTCGCGCCGTGGGCGTGCTGCAAAGTGACAGGCCTGAGAAGGTGCTCGAGGCGGCTAAGACTGCCGCTCTCTACAAGGAATGGCTCATCTTGAACTTCCACTACTTCGACGAGGGGTCGTACGACTACAACTACAGCTCCAGCGACTTTGCCGAGCTCCTCGACGGTCTCGCCTCCCTGGACGTCGAGGTGCTGCCCATGTCAGAGGTGGTTGCCCGCCTCCCCTGAACTGAGTCCATGGTAGGCAGTGCGGGGTCGACGGGGGCACTGG
>JACQUR010000204.1 GCA_016210245.1 Chloroflexota bacterium | reverse complement strand
GGTGTTTGGTGGGGGGGGGGTTGGCCCCCGGCCCGGGGGGTGGGGGGTTAAAAGCCCCCGCCATACGACCCGACTACGCCAGCCAGGTGGTGCGAAAGCGCGTCTTCCCATCTGGCACCCAGGTGAATCCCTGTACCTTCTTGTCCATGACCAGCCGGATGTTGCTGTAGAACACGAAGATCTGCAGCACATCGTCATGGACGCGGCGGGTAATCTCGTCGTACATCGTCTTTCGCTTTGCCCGATCGTACTCGCCCACCGCCTGCTCGATGAGCTGGTCCAGCTCCTTATCGCCCCGTGCCCCGCTATTGAAGCGACCCTTGGTGTGGAACATGGAGCTGTAGGAGTCGTGGATCCCGATCCGGCCCGTGAAGGTGATCGCTGGGATCACATCGTAGTTGACCTTGTACAGGTCGTCCAGCCACTTGGCCGACTCCAGCGACACCATTTCTGTCTCAATGCCGACCTTGGCGAACTGGTCCTGGAACACCTGCACGATAGCCCCAACCTCGGGCGTTCCAAAGGGGCCGCTCATCTTGAACTTGAAGCCGTTAGGCTTGCCGCCCTGCTTGAGCAGCTCGCGGGCCCGGGCCGGGTCGTAGCCATAGGGCTGGAGCTGTTTGGAGTACCAGAAGCTGAAGGGCGGGTGGAGCTGCGTCGCTTCTACCGCCAGACCCCCGAGCAGCGTCTCGATCATCCCCTTGCGGTCGAGCGCCCAGGCCATCGCCTGGCGCAGGTACTTGTTCTGGCCAAAGACCGTATCGCGCAGGTTCATGTAGAAGAGCCCGCAGTTGTAGTCGAGCACGTCCTGGGTCTTGACGTTGGGTCCCATGCGGATCGAGGGCACCTCGAAGGCGCGCGCAACCGCGAACTCCATCTCCCCGTTCGCGACAGCGCCGAAGCGGACGACCTTGTCGAGGATGATCGGATGGTACAGCTCGTCCAGGTAGGGGCCATCCTTGCGCCAGTGTTGCTCGTTGCGGCGGAAGAGCACGTGCGAGTCGCGCACCTGCTCGACGAACACAAAGGGACCGCTGCCCACCGGCTGATTGACAAACTGGGCGCCCAGCTTCTGCCGCGCGGTCGGCGAAACCATCATCCCGGCCGCGTCCGCCAGCGACACCGGCAGGTCCGCGTCGGGCCGCTTCAGGTGGATGCGGACGGTCCTGGCGTTGACCACCTCCACGCTATCGATCGAGTCCACCTGGGCCACCTGGCGCGACTTGTTGGCCGGATTGAGGTGGTAGTCCAGGTTGAACTTGGCCGCCTCGGCGTCGAAAGGAGTGCCGTCGTGGAACTTGACCCCTTCGCGCAGGTGCAGCACGTAGGTCTTCGGATCGGGGCTGTCCCACGACTCGGCCAGGCCCGGGCCGACGTTGCCCTGCGCGTCGAACTCGGTGAGCGTGTCATACAGGTTGTAGCCGAAGTTCCAGTCAGTGCCGCTGAAGAACTGGGCCGAGTCCAGCACCGGGTTCGCCCCCGCCGTAGCGACACCGAAGCGCAATCGCCCGCCCATTCGCGGCTCGCCAGCCCCCGGCGCCACCTTCGCGGCCGGCGCGGCGGTCCGTACCGGCTGAGCGGGAGGCGCCGACTCGCCCCCAGGCCCTCCAGGAGTCGCGGGGGCCTGGGGGCCACAGCCGACGAGGGCCCCGAGCCCGAGCGCAGCGCCCGCCTGCACTCCGTAACGGAGCATCGCCCGCCGTGTCAGGCGGAGTGGCGCTCCACTCTCTGCCAAGCGATCTTCAGCCATAGCCGTCAGTCTCCTCTCCGGGGTTTCTGCCCCCGGCTCATGCCCCGAGGTCGACTCTGCCCGCATCTCCCCTTGCTCATCCCCGCAGGCTAGGCCGCGGCCAGCCAGGTGGTGCGAAACCGGGTCTTTCCGTCCGGCACCCAGGTGAACCCCTGCACCTTCTTGTCCATCACCAGGCGGATGCTGCTGTGGTAGACGTAGACCTGCAGCGCCTCGTCGTGAACGCGGCGAATGATCTCGTCGTACAGCGCCTTGCGCCTGGTCTGGTCGTACTCCCCCTCCGCCTGCTCGATGAGCCGGTCCAGCTCCTTGTCGCCCCGGACCCCACCATTGAAGCGGCCCTTGCTGTGGAACATGGAACTGTAGGAGTCGTGAATGCCAATCCGACCGCTGAAGGTGATCGCCGGCGTCACCTCGTAGTTGCCCTTGTAGATGTCCTCCAGCCAGACCGACTGCTCTACCATGGCCAGCTTCACGGCCAGCCCAACCCTGGCGAACTGCTCCTGGTACGCCTGCACCACGGGCGAGGTGGTGGGGTTGTCGAATGCCTTGATCGTAAGCGGGAAGCCGTTGGGCTTGCCGCCCTGCTTGAGCAGCTCGCGCGCCCGGGCCGGATCGTAGCCGTAGGGCTGGAGCTGCTTGGAGTACCAGAAGCTGAAGGGCGGGTGGAGCTGGGTCGCCTCCACCGCCAGACCCCCGAGCAAGCTCTCGATCAACCCCTTGCGGTCGAGCGCCCAGGCCATCGCCTGGCGCAGATACTTGTTCTCGCCCAGGACCGTATCGCGCAGGTTCATGTAGAAGAGGCCAACGTTGTAGTCGAGCACGTCCTGGTTCCTGACGTTCGGCCCCGTGCGGACCGAGGCCACCTCGTAGCCGCGTGCAGGCACGAAGTCCAGCTCGCCACTCGCCACCCCACCAAAGCGCACTACGGCGTCGGGGATGATCGGATGGTACAACTCGTCCAGGTAGGGGCCGTCCTTGCGCCAGTAGCGGTCGTTCCGACGGAAGAGCAGGTGGGAGTCGCGCACCTGCTCGACGAACACAAAGGGCCCGCTGCCCACCGGCTGGTTCACGAACTGAGCGCCCAGCTTCTGCCGCGCCGCCGGCGAAACCATCATCCCGGCCGCGTCCGCCAGCGACACCGGCAGGTCCGCGTTGGGCCGCTTGAGGCGGATACGGAGCGTCTTCGCATCCACCGCCTCCACGGCGTCGATCGACTCCACCTGGGCCACCTGGCGCGACTTGTTGGCCGGATTCAGGTGGTAGTCCAGGTTGAACCTGGCCGCCTCGGCATCGAAGGGGGTGCCGTCGTGGAACTTGACCCCTTCGCGCAGGTGGAGCACGTAGGTCTTCGGATCGGGGTTGTCCCAGGACTCGGCCAGGCCGGGGACGACGTTGCCCTGCGCGTCGAACTCGGTCAGCGTGTCATACAGGTTGTAGCCAAAGTTCCAGTCGGCGCCGCCGAAGAACTGGGCCGGGTCCAGCACCGCGTTGCTCCCCGTAGCGGGCACAGTGAAGCGCAATCGCCCGCCCATTCGGGGCTCCCCGGCGCTGGGCGCCACCTTCGCGGCTGGCCCAGCGGTCGAGGGCGCCTGCGGCGCGGCCTCGGCGCCGGGGGCTTTGGGAGCAGGGGTGGGCACGGCGGGCGCCTGCGGGCCGCAGCCTACCAGAGCGGCAAGCCCGAGCGCAGTCCCTGCCTGTACTCCATAGCGCAGCACCGCTCGCCGTGTCAGGCGGCGCGACTTCACCTTCCCCTCCCGGTGATCTTCGGCCATAGCGCCTCACCCTCCTATCTGGGATTGCTACCCCTGCTCAGGACCTGAGGCTCCCCCTCGCCAGTCCTCCCGTTGCCCATCGCCCGCTCATGCCGCGGCCAGCCAGGTGGTCCGAAAACGGGTCTTCCCGTCCGGCACCCACACGAACCCCTGCACCTTCCTGTCCATGACCAGGCGGATGTTGCTGTGGAAGACGTAGATCTGCATCACCTCGTCGTGAACGCGGCGAATGATTTCATCGTACAGCGCCTTGCGCCTGGTCCGGTCGTACTCCCCCTCCGCCTGCTCGATGAGCCCGTCCAGTTCCTTGTTGCCCCGGACTCCGCCGTTGAAGCGGCCCTTGCTGTGGAACATGGAGCTGTAGGAGTCGTGGATCCCGATCCGGCCGCTATAGTTGGACGCCACAATGTCGTAGTTGCCCTTGTACAGGTCGTCCAGCCACTTGGACGACTCCAGGGCCACGATCTCCGCCTCGATTCCAACCTTGGCAAACTGAGCCTGGTACGCCTGCGCCACGGCCGCGCGATCGGGGGTGGTAAAGGGACCGCTGATCTTGAACTTGAAGCCGCTGGGCTTGCCGCCCTGCTTGAGCAGCTCGCGTGTCCTGGCCGGATCGTAGCCGTAGGGCTGGATCTGTTTGGAGTACCAGAAGCTGAAAGGCGGGTGAAGCTGCGTCGCCTCCACGGCCAGGCCCCCCAGCAGGGTCTCGATGAGCGCCTTGCGGTCGAGCGCCCAGGCCAGGGCTTGGCGCAGGTACTTGTTTTCCCCGAAGACCGCGTCGCGCAGGTTCATGTAGTAGAGCTCGCAGTTATAGTCGAGCACGTCCTGGGTCCTGACGTTCGATGCCATGCGGATGGATGGCACATCGAGAGCGCGCGCAGCCACGAAGTCGAGCTCGCCTGCGGCCACAGCTCCAGCGCGCACGACGGCGTCGGGTATGACTGGAGACCGCACTTCGTCCAGGAAGGGGCCATCCTTGCGCCAGTACTGGTCGTTGCGGCGGAAGAGCACGTGGGAGTCGCGCACCTGCTCCACGAACACAAAGGGGCCGCTGCCCACCGGCCGGTTGACGAATTGGTCGCCCAGCTTCTGCCGCGCGGTCGGTGAGACCATCATCCCGGCCGCGTCCGCCAGCGCCACCAGCAGGTCGGCACTGGGCCGTTTGAGGCGGATACGGAGGGTCCTGGCATCGACCGCCTCCACGGCGTCGATCGAATCGACTTGGGCGACCTGGCGGGACTTGCTGGCCGGGTTCAGGTGGTAGTCCAGGTTGAACTTGGCCGCCTCGGCATCGAAGGGAGTGCCGTCGTGGAACTTGACCCCGTCGCGCAGGTGGAGCACGTAGGTCTTCGGGTCCGGGTTGTCCCAGGACTCGGCCAGCCCGGGGGCGACATCGCCCACCTCGTTGAACTCAGTCAGCGTGTCGAAGAGGTTGTACCCGAAGTTCCAGTCAGTGCCGCCGAAGAACTGGGCCGGGTCCAGCACCGCGTTGACGCCTGCCGAGCCGGGTGGATGAAAGCGGAGTTGCCCACCCATCCGCGGCTCGCCAGCGCCCGGGGCTACCTTGGCCGCCGGCGCGGCCCCCCGCGTTGGCGCAATCGCTGGCCCCGGCGCGCTGGCAGGCGCCGCCGGCGTACCAGGAGCTTGCGGGCTGCAGCCGACGAGCGAGGCCAGCCCCAGCGCAACCCCCGCATGCATCCCATAGCGCAGCACTGCGCGCCGACTGAGGCGGCGCGAACTCAGCTTCCCCTCCAGGTGGTCCTCGGCCATGATGCCTCACCCTCCTATCTGGGATTGCTGCCCCCGTGCAGGCCCTGAAGGTCCTCTCGCCGTGTCTCCCCTTGTCTATGGCCGGAGTTATGCCCTGGCCAGCCAGGTGGTGCGGAAGCGCGTCCTTCCGTCTGGCACCCAGATGAACCCCTGCACCTTCTTGTCCATGGCCAGGCGGATGTTGCTGTGGAAGACGTAGATCTGCATCACCTCGTCGTGGACGCGACGGATGATGTCCTCGTACATCGCCTTCCGCCTGGTCCGGTCGTACTCCCCCGCCGCTTGCTCGATGAGCTGGTCCAGTTCCTTGTTGCCCCGGACGCCGAGATTGTAGCGTCCCTTCGTATGAAACATGGAGTTGTAGGACTCGTCGATCCCTACCGCACCGCTGTAGTTGCCCACCACCGTCTCGAAGTTGCCCTGGAACAGGTCCTGGATCCAGGTGGACTGCTCCTGCACCACGATCTGCGCCTCGATGCCGACCTTGGCAAACTGGGCCTGGTATGCCTGCGCCACGGCCGCAACCTCGGGCCTGGCAAAGGCACCCTTCATCGTGAACTTGAAGCCGTTGGGCTTGCCGCCCTGCTTGAGCAGCTCGCGCGCCCGGGCTGGATCGTAGCCGTAGGGCTGGAGCTGCTTCGAGTACCAGAAGCTGAAGGGCGGATGGAGCTGCGAGGCCTCCACCGCCAGACCCCCGAGCAGCGTCTCGATCAACCCCTTGCGGTCGAGCGCCCAGGCCATAGCCTGGCGCAGGTACTTGTTTTCCCCGAAGACCGCATCGCGCAGGTTGAGGTAGTAGAGTTCGCAGTTGTAGTCCAGCACCTCCTGGGTCTTCACGTTCGGCGCCATGCGAACGGACGGCACGTCAATGGCGCGCGCAGGCGCAAAGTCCAACTCACCGTTCGCGACACCGCCATAGCGCACCACGGCATCGGGGATGACCCGGTAGTACAGTTCGTCCAGGTAGGGGCCGTCCTTGCGCCAGTGCTGCTCGTTGCGTCGGAAGAGTACGTGGGAGTCGCGCACCTGCTCGACGAACTGGAAGGGTCCAGAGCCCACTGGCCGGTTGACGAACTGGTCGCCCAGCTTCTGCCGCGCGGCCGGCGAAACCATCATCCCGGCCGCGTCCGCCAGTGCCACCGGCAGGTCGGCATAAGGCCGCTTCAAACGGATGCGCTGGGTCTTGCGGTCGACGACCTCGATGGCGTCGATCGACTCCACCTGGCCAACCTGGCGAGACTTGTTGGCCGGGTTCAGGTGGTACTCCAGGTTGACCTTGGCCACCTCGGCGTCAAAGGGCGTGCCATCGTGGAACTTGACCCCGTCGCGCAGGTGCAGCACGTAGGTCTTCGGGTCCGGGTTGTCCCAGGACTCAGCCAGGCCCGGCACAACGTCGCCCTGCGCGTTGAACTCGGTCAGCGTGTCGTACAGATTGTAGCCAAAGTTCCAATCGGTGGCGGCAAAGAACTGGGCTGGGTCGAGCACCGGGTTGCTAGCCGAACCCTGTACGACGAAGCGCAACCGACCGCCCATTTGGGGCTCCCCAGCGCCCGGCGTGACCTTCGCCGCCGGCGCGGCGGTCGGTGGCGCCTGAGGAGGTGGCGCCGGCTCACCAGGTGCCTTGGGAGCAGCCGTGGGGGCAGGGGGAGCCTGTGGGCTACAGCCGACCAGGGAGGCGAGCCCGAGCACGAACCCGCCCTGCGCTGCCTGGCGCAGCATTGCCCGCCGCGTGAAGCGAAGCGGCGCTGTACCTCCTGTCCGGTGATCTTCGGCCATGGCGCGTCACCCTCCCGCTTGTGCTCGGTTCTCCACGCCTGTGCTCGGTTTCAGCGACCGTTCCCTGTCAGATACAATGCGTCCGGGATATCTCTTGGGATCGGACTGCTCATTGTAGGCTGCCTCATCCAGTCTGTCAAACATCCGCCATGGGCGCAGCCCTGCTCGTTGTCTCTCTGCGCGCTCCTAGCCGAGCGCTGGAATGGATACCACTCCGCACAACGTCACTGGCGTTGAGTTGCGCGCACAACGTGCCAGGGTCTGTCCCGCGGCCCGCTCTGGTTCTTGTGAGCTAGGAGGAACGGCTGTGGAACGCTCCGATATCGACCTCTTGAGAGATCTCTTCACTGCATCCTTCTACGATCGCTGGCAGCAGGAAGAGATCGCGAAAATCAAGCAGTATGTCGGGCTCGTCCGACAGTTCATCGACGAACGGCGGGAGGTGCCTGATGCCCCTCCTGCCTGACAGGATGGCCATCCTGGAGCTTGCCGCCATCCTTCGCCAACGACAGGTCTCGGTAGCAGAAGTCGTGGCAGAGACGCTGGAGAGGATCTCCGCGGCGAGCCACTACGAGGCCTTCATCAGCACCACCGAGCACCAGGCGCGCGCTCGCGCCGAAGCGTTGGATAGGGAACTCGCGCATGGAGACTATCGAGGCCTGCTCCACGGCATACCGATCTGCTGGAAAGACAACATTGAGATAAGGGGAACGCGGACCACGTGCGGATCGCTCGTTCGGGCTGGTGCCATCTCCTCGACCAGCGCTTCGATCTACGACCGGCTCGCTGAGGAGGGGTCGATCTGCGTTGGCAAGACACAGCTCTACGAGTTCGCCTATGGGCCGCACGTCAGCGCCTTCGGCGTCCCGAAGAACCCGGTCGATGCCCGCTATGCGACCGGAGGCTCCAGTTCGGGGACGGCCGTTGCCGTCGCGGCCAATCTGTGCTTCGGCGGCATCGGAACAGATACTGGCGGCTCCATACGCCTGCCGGCAGCCTACTGCGGCCTCGTTGGCCTTAAGCCGACGAAGGACCTGGTCCCCGTCGACGGGATCATACCGCTCAGCCCGAGTCTCGATGTGGCCGGCCCCATCGCCAGGACGATCGATGATGTGGACGTTATGTTCCAGGCCCTGCTGGACCAGCAGGCAAGGCTTCGACTCTATGGCCACAAAGAGGTCAGCAGTGCCTTCGAAAATGATGTGCGCGGCTTCAGGGTCGGGGTCATTAACCCGGATGAACTGGTGCCTCTGGACGACAGCATCAAGCACGCTCTCTTGCTCGCGGCTGACACGCTGGAGCGGAGTGGGGCTGAGATCGTGGAGTGCGCGGCCCCTGCGCTGGACGTGTGCCAGGCGGCGGACCGACTCATCCTTCGAGCGGAGGCCTTCGCATGGCACGAGCCGTTCTTGAAGGCCCTGCGGGAGAAGTACGACCCCACTACCTGGGACAAGCTGGCGGCTGGCGGAGTCATTCTGGCCCAGGATTACCTGCGGAGCGTGGAGGCGAGGCGGATACTCAGCGATCGGTATTTCGAGGCGTGGGCGGGCCTCGATGCCTTACTGTTGCCTACAAGCCCCTGTGTGCCGCCCATGGTAGGTGGCGATGACGTGGTGGCGATTGGGGGCCAGCGGTATCCGTTCTACAGCATCTTCTCGCGCTACACCTTCTTCGCTAATTTCCTTGGCATTCCCGCGTTGACCGTGCCATTTGGCCATCTCGATGGCTTCCCGCTGGCCGTGCAGATCATCGGGCCTCGCCTGTCCGAGCCAAAGCTGCTGCAGGTGGGCAAGGCGTTGCAGAGTGAGAAGGGTTAGCGCAGCGTATCCAGCCGAGCCGAACGCAGCCGAGGGTCGAGGGCATCGCGGAGTGCGTCGCCCAGGGTGTTGACGCACAGCACTGTGGCGAAGATGAGGCCGCCGGGCAGCAGCATGGCCCAGGGCGCCTGGTAGAGGTACTGGTAGCTCTCGCGCAGCATGCGGCCCCAACTCGGGGCAGGCGGGGGGACGCCAAGCCCCAGGAAGCTCAGGCTCGCCTCGACCAGGATGGCCGTGGCGGAGAGCAGCGAAGCCTCGACGATGATCGGCGCCAGCACGTTGGGCAGGATGTGGCGGCGCAGGATGCGCGGGTGGCTGGCGCCCATGGCGATGGCCGCGATCACGAAGTCCCGCTCCTTGACAGACAGTACGCTGCCGCGCACCAGCCGGACCACGCGCGGCATCGAGAAGAAGGCGATGGCGATGACGGAGCTCCACAGACCGGCTCCAACGGTCGCCGCCAGCGCCACCATGCCGATCAGTGCTGGAACAGCCAGGATGGAGTCGATCACCCGCATGGCGATCACGTCGACCCAGCGGCCGAAATAGCCGGCCACCAGCCCAAGCCAGATACCAACGACCATAGCCAGCACCACGGAGAGGACGCCAACGCCCATCGAGATGCGACCGCCCAGCGCCAGTCGGATCAGATAGTCGCGACCGAGTTCGTCGGTCCCCAGCAGGTGCTCGAGGCTGGGCGGGGACAACCGCTGGCGCAGGTCCTGAGCGTACGGGTCCTGGGTCAAGAACAGCGGGCCGACCGCCGTGTAGAGCACGATGAGGACGAAGACCACCAGCGCCGGCCCGGCCAACCGCCCCGCCAGAAACCGGCTCCACGCCCCTGTCCCTCCCCAGAGCGCACGCCTGGAGTGGGCCTTCGCGGTTCCTGCTTCAGCCAGGCCCCCGGACTGCCTCAACTGTGCTTGATGCGCGGATCCAGCCATCGGTACGCCACGTCCACGGAGAGGTTGATCAGGAGGGTGAGGGTGCCGAAGAAGAGCACCAGCGCCTGGACCAGCAGGAAGTCGCGGGCCATGATGGCGTCGGTCACCAGGCGCCCGGCGCCAGGGATGGCGAAGACGACCTCGACCACCACGGTGCCGCTGAGGATGCGCGCCAGGATCAGGGCTCCGACCGTGACGACCGGGATGAGCGCGCTTCGCAGCGCATGGCGGTACACCACCAGCCGACTGGGCAACCCCTTGGCGTGGGCGGTAGTGATGTACGGCTCGCCCAGCACCTCCAGCAGGCTGGAGCGGACGAACCGGAGCACGACCGCGGCGTTGTACAGCCCCAGGGCAATCACCGGCAGGGTGGCCCGCTTCAGGTTGGCGACCAGGTCCTGCTGAATCGGCACCCAGCCAGAGCTCGGCAGCCAGCCCAGCGTGAAGCTGAACAGCAGGATGAGCAGGATGGCGAACCAGAAGTTGGGCAGCGCCAGCGCGAAAGTCGCCACGGTGGTCACCGCGGCATCCCCGGCGCTGCCCCGACGGAGCGCCGAATAGATACCCACTGGGATGGCGATCAGGTAGGTCAGCAGTGTGGCCAGGAGCGCGAGCTCGATGGTCACCGGTAGGCGCTCGGCAATGGCCACCACGACCGGCTTCCCGCGCACCATGAGCGACGTTCCAAAATCCCCCTGGAGCGCCCGCGCCAGCCAGTTGAGGTACTGCTGATAGATGGGCAGGTCCAGCCCCAGTTCGCTGCGCAGGCGCGCCACCTGGTCAGGGCTGGCCCCCTCGCCCAGCATGCTCAGCACCGGATCGCCTGGCAGCAGGAGCACGAGGCTGAACACGCCGATACTCAGGAACAGCCACACAGGAACCATCAGCAGCAGCCGATGCGCGATGAACTGACTCATCGCCCTCGGTCACACCTTCCCGCCGGGCGGTCTTTGGCCATGTCGCGCTAGCCTCCCTCAGCGCCGGTTGTTCGTCTTGTGCGTTCCTCCCAGGACCCACGGCCTTCCAGTTTGCGATAACATAGGCGCGCCGGCTGGGGTTGTCAATACCCTTGGCCAGTGGGCCAGTGGAGCGTGAGCGTGCTCGAGGTGGCAGAGCGAAACCAGGTGGTGTACCTGCGCGTCCCGGAGCCGGTGCGGCTTGGGGAGGCCTCTACACGGCTCGCCTGGGAGATCACGGATGCGTGCGCTCAGATCGAGGAACGCGATCGGCCACCAGCCGCCGTGGCCCTGATCTCCGGCGGCGGGGCGTTCTGCGTGGTGGCGCCCCGGTCCGCCGCCGACTGTGACGCGGCCGACCCGGCCTGGGCAGAGGCCACGGCGGCCCTCGCGCGCCTGGGGCCGCCTGTGGTCGCAGCCGTCGGCGGCGACGCGGTGGGGCCGGCCTGGGAACTTGCCCTCGCCTGCGACCTGCGTCTGGCGGCCGCCGAGGCACACCTCGGCAGTCCGGAGGTCCGCTGGGGGCGCATTCCGGCCGCTGGCGGCACGCAGCGGCTGGCTCGCGCCCTTGGCCCCACCGCCGCCCTGCGCCTGCTCCTGCTGGGCGAGGTGCTGGCCGCGCCGGCCGCGCTCGAGCTGGGCCTGGTGCATCGCCTGGCGCCGGCCTCGGAATTGGAGGCCCGGCTGGAAGAGCTCTTGAACGGGCTGCGGGCAGGCGCTCCGATCGCCCTGGGCTACGCCAAGGAGGCTGTCCACCGGGCGGTGGACCTGCCGCTGGCGGACGGCCTGCGCCTGGAGGCCGACCTGGCGGCGCTGCTGCAAACTACCCGCGACCGCGCCGAAGGCATTCGGGCCTTCCTGGAGCGGCGCCCGCCCCGGTTCGAGGCCCGATGAACGCCGCTGCCCCCCTGGCCGACCTGCGCGTGCTCGACCTCTCTCATGGCGGGGGGGCTGCGGCCTGCGTCCGCCTCCTGGCCCTGCTGGGTGCCGAGGTCCTGAGTCCGGAGTTGAAAGTGCTGAGTCCTGAGTCAGCATTCAGGACCCCGCAACCAGGAGTCAGCACGCTCGTCGTCGCGGACCGGGAGACGGCCGACCTCCTGGCCTCCGGTGCGACCGTCGTGGTTTCGGTGACTCCCTGGGGCCTGAACGGTGCCCCGGCTGATAGGCCAGCCGCGGGCTCCCTCCTGGATGGCCTTGGCCCGGGCGTCGCGGCTGCTCTGGCTGGCGCGCATGCCGCAGCCGCGGCGCTGGCGGCTCTCCGATGGGCGCGCTGCCACCACCGTCGGGTGGTCGTGGAGGTCTCTACGCTGGAAGTGGTCGCCGCCTGCCTGGGCGAGTACCCGCTCCCGGCGCTGTGCCCACGTTGGACGCTGCGCCAGGCTGGACGCGAGCGCGTCGATCGCCGCCTCGTCATCCTGCCCTGCGCCGACGGCTACGTGGGCGTGGCCGCGCCGACGGCCGTGGACCGAGCGTACCTGGCGACGCTGGTCGGCCTCGAGGCGGTGCGCGATGAGGCCGCCGACCTGGGCAAGCTGCTCGGGCCGTGGCTCCAGGCCCGGACGCGGGAGGAGGTCTTCCATGCCGCTCAGCTCTGGAGGCTCCCGTTCGTGCCGGTGCTGGAGCCGGCGGAGGTGCTGCGCGACGAGCAGAGCGCCGCTCGGAACGTGTGGGAGCACGATGCCCTCGGAAAGGTGGTGCCTCGCTCGCCCTTCCGCTTCACCCCGGCCGCGGGCGCCGCTCCCCGTGCGGCGCGTCCCAGGCCGCTGCCACTCTCGGACGTGCGCGTGCTCGACCTGGGCATGGTCTGGGCCGGCCCTTACTGCGGCCGCCTGCTGGCCGGCCTGGGCGCCCGCGTGGTCAAGGTCGAGGGGCCAACCAGACCGGACGGGACGCGTCCGTCCGGGCGTAGCGGCTGCTGGGGCGTCTTCGGCGACCTCAACCGGGGCAAGGCCAGCCTGGTGCTCGACCTATCGCGCCCGGCCGGGCGCGAGCTGTTCCTTCGCCTGGTCGCCCGGGCAGACATGGTGGTCGAGAACTTCAGCCCGCGGGTCATGCCCAACTTCGGCCTCCACTACGCCGCGCTCGCCGCGGCCAACCCCAGCCTCATCATGCTCTCGATGCCCGCCTTTGGCGCAAGCGGCCCCTGGGCCTCGTACGTAGCTTATGGAAGCGGCCTCGAGCTGGCGACCGGCCTGGCCCTTCGGCAGGCCGACGGGCGCCCCGCTCCGGCGCCGGTCCCCTACCTCGACTACCTGGTCGGGTGCTATGGGACCGTCGGGCTGCTGGCCGCGCTGCACGCGCGCGACCGATCGGGTCGGGGAGTCCACCTGGAGGTAGCCCAGCGGGAGGTCGCCTGCCAGGTGTTGGCGCAGTCCCGGGTCTCAAGTCCCGGGTCCCGAGTCCAGGGCCTGGAACCAGAGGGCGGGTCTCGAGTCCCGAGACCCGCCCTGGATGCGGCCGCGATCGCCGCCGACCCGTGCCTGGTTGATCGAGGGCTGTTCGCCGTACCGGCGCGGGCCGGGCAGCCATGCCACCACTACGCGCGCCTGCCCTGGCGGCTGCACGGCATTCCCGAGCGGCGAGAGCGTGCGGCCCCAGCGCTTGGCGCCGCCAGTCGGCGCATCCTGTGCCGCGATCTGGGCCTGGATCCAGGGGAAGTCGAGGGGCTCATCAAGAGCGGCGTGGTAGGGGCTATACTTTGAGGGGTTTGCTGTTACTCAACGACAACTCGAACTTCTTGAGGGAGCAAGCGCATGGCGGAACGTCAGCCCATCCCAGCACCAGGTTTGTTGGCCCGCTGTGACCAACCGCTTATTAGCATCATACTCGAGGAGGATGGTCACGAGGTGGTGCGCTACTTCACAGACGAAGCAGAAGCAGACGCCGCTATTCCTGATAGCGCTACCCAGGAGGCCCTGAATGTCGCCGGCGCCTGGAGCGACCTTGATTGGGAGGACATGGAGAGCGGGCTCGATCGTATTCGGCACGAGAGCTCACCCTCGCCACCGATCTCCCTATGAGGCGTTATCTTCTCGACAGCGGGCCGCTGGCGGCTTACCTCCATGGACGCCGGCCGGCCCTTGACCTCATAGCACCCTGGATTCGCCGCCATGAGGTAACCACCAGTGTCCTGGTCTACGCTGAGGTCACCGAATACATCAAGAGTTTCCCGGATTTCTCTCGCCGCCACGCTCGACTGCGAACACTTCTCCGCGAGGTCTATCCCTACGTGCTCAGCTACCCTATCCTTGACCGCTACGCCGACATCCGTCGGCAACTCCGCCCGCCTCGCGGCCCAGGCCTGATCGGCGACATTGACACCCTGATCGCCGCCACGGCTCTGGAGCGTGACCTGACCGTTGTCACCACCGATGGCGACTTCGAACGTGTCCCGCGACTCAAAGTCATGCGTATTACTACCAGGAGCGCTTGACGAAAGGCTGCTCACGTGTCCTTCACCACCGTCCTCTATGACAAGCGCGACGGCGTTGCCTGGGTGACGTTGAACCGCCCCGCGGTCCTCAACGCCTACAACCTGCGCATGCGCGACGAACTGTTCGAGGTCTTCTCCGCGGTGCGTGACGACGCGGAGGTGCGGGCGCTGGTGGTGCAGGGCGCCGGGCGCGCGTTCTGCACTGGGGCCGACCTGACCGAGTTCGGCACTGCCCCTTCCCCTACCGCTGCACGGCGCATCCGCTTCGCCCGCGACGTCTGGGCGGCGCTCTCCGGGCTCGACTGCCCTACCGTCGCCGCTCTCCACGGCTTCGTCTTCGGCTCTGGACTGGAGATGGCGCTGCTGTGCGACGTTCAGGTGGCGGCCGAGGGGACTCAGTTCGGGCTGCCCGAGGTGCGCCTGGGGATGATCCCAGCCGCCGGTGGCACCCAGACACTGCCACGCGCCTGTGGCGTTGGCAGCGCGCTGGAGTTGCTGCTGACGGGCCGTCGGTTCGACGCCGCCGAGGCGCTCCGCCGGGGCATCGTCTCGCGGGTCGTGCCGGGCGACCGCCTGGAGGCGGAGACGGAGGCGCTGGCGGGCGACCTGGCGGCCCTGGACCGGCGGGCGGTCCGGGCGATCCGTCGTGCCGTGCGGGAAGGCGTGGACCTGCCGCTGGAGCAGGGCTTACGCCTGGAGGCGCGGCTGGCCGCGACCCTGCGGGCTGGCGGAGAGGTTGCGGAGGGCGCCCCATGAACCTGGCCGAGTTGCTTACCATTCCGGCGAGCATGTTCCCCGACCAGGAGATGCTGCGCTTCGAGGGGCGCGGGACGAGCTACGCAGGGTTGTGTGAGCGTGTGGCCCGCACGGCGGGCGCGCTGCGCGCGCTCGGGGTGCTGGCGGGCGACCGCGTCGCCGCGCTCGAGATCAACACCCCTGCCATGATCGAGGCGCTGTACGCAACGGCGGGCCTGGGCGCGGCCTTCGTGCCCCTGAACTACCGCGCCAGGGCCGACGAGTTGGCCCACCTGCTCGGCGTGGCCGCGCCGCGGGTGCTGCTCGTGGGCGATCGCTACCTGGATACCGTGCGCGAGCTGGGCGCGGCGCGGGCGGAGGGCCCTCAGCTTGCAACGCTGGAGCACCCAGCCGAAGGAGTGCCCCATCTGCCGGCGCTGGCCGAGCAATCCGCCCCGGTCTTCCCCGCGGAGGTGGCCGACGAGGACCTGGCGGTATTGATGTTCACCAGCGGGACGACTGCGGCCGCCAAGGCGGTCATGCTGGCCCACGCCGATCTGGTCGCCTTCGTCTTCAACACGACCGAGCCGGCTGACGGCTCAGATCGAGGCGCGGTGCTGCTGGCTGCGCCGCTCCACCACATTGCCGGACTCACGGCCGCGCTGGCGGCCACCTTCGCCGGGCGGCGGATCGTGCTCCTGCGCCAGTTCGAGGCCGAGGCGTGGCTCCACCTGGTCGAAACGGAGCGCGTCACCCACGCCTTCCTGGTGCCTACCATGCTGAAGCGCGTCCTCGATTCGCCCCACTTCGCAGCCCCTAACCTCGCAAGCCTGCAGGTGCTCTCCTACGGTGCTGCGCCTATGCCGCTGCCCGTTATCCGCCGCGCCATCGAGGTCTTTCCGCCCGCGGTTCAGTTCATCAACGCCTTCGGCCAGACCGAGACGACCTCGACGGTGGCTGTGCTCGGCCCCGAGGACCACCGGTTGGAGGGCGCTCCCGAGGAGGTCGAGCGAAAGCTGCGCCGGCTGGCGTCCATCGGCCGGCCGCTGCCAGACGTCGAGTTGCGCATCCTCGACGACCAGAGCCGCGCGCTACCGCCCGGCCAGGTGGGCGAGATCGCCATCCGCACCGAGCGCCTCATGCGTGGCTATTATGGCCAGGAGGCCGCCACCCGCGCGACGGTGCAGGACGGCTGGCTGCGGACGCGCGACCTGGGCTGGATGGACGAGGACGGCTACGTCTATCTGGCTGGGCGCGCCTCCGACCTGATCATCCGCGGCGGAGAGAACATCGCGCCCCAGGAGGTTGAAGCGGTCCTTGCCTCCCACCCAGCGGTCGAGGAAGCCGCCGTCATCGGGCTGCCGGACGAGGAGTGGGGCGAGCAGGTCGCGGCCGTGGTGGTACGCCGCCCGGGGGTCGAGGTCTCGGCCGAGGCGCTCGTGGAGCACTGCCGCCAGCGCCTGGCCAGCTTCAAGAGGCCGCAAGCGGTCGTCTTCGCCGACGCGCTGCCCAGGAACGCGCTTGGGAAGCTCCTCAGACAGGAACTGCGGGAACAAGCAAGCCGTCAGCCGCCAGCCATCAGCCACCAGCGTTCGGGACAGAGCTGATGGCTGACGGCTGACCGCCTGGCAGGGAGGATCCATGGCGAACCAGACCGCGAAGCGCTACGTGTGCGCGAGCTGCGGCTCGGAGATACTGGTGACGCGCGGCGGGGAGGGCACGCTGGTTTGCTGCGGCCAGCCGATGCAGGTGCGCGGTGCGAGCCCGGGCGTCCAGGCTCAACTGCCGCGGCCCGAGCCG
This sequence comes from Chloroflexota bacterium, assembly GCA_016210245.1. Taxonomy (GTDB): domain Bacteria; phylum Chloroflexota; class UBA6077; order UBA6077; family JACQUR01; genus JACQUR01. The sequence goes on along the minus strand of JACQUR010000204.1, from coordinate 6,988 downwards.
GAGGTGCAACGTGGCTAACCAGCTCGGCAAGCGGTATGTGTGCGAAGTGTGCGGGACAGAAACCCTATGCACCAGGGCTGGCGAGGGGACAGTCCACTGTTGCGGCAAGGAGATGCAGCTCAAGCAGCCCAAGCCACTCCCTTCAGCGGACTGATGCATCTAACCCCCCGGCCCCCTTGCCTGGCAGAGAAGGGCAGGACGGACTCCCTTCCCCGACATGGTGAGGGGCTGGGGGAGAGGTCCGGGCAGGGAGAGAGTCGCTGTGCCGACCTGCTCCTCGCCAACGCCCGCGTGCTCACCCTCGACCCGCGGCGGCCCCAGGCCGAGGCGGTGGTGGTGCGCGCCGGGCGTATTTCGGCGGTTGGAACGCTGGCGGAGTTGCGCCCACTCATCGGGCCGGCCACGGAGGTGGTGGACGCCGAGGGCGGCCTGGCTGTCCCCGCCTTCCACGACGCCCACTGCCACCTGCTGAGCTACGCGCGCTCGCTCTCCAGCCTTGACTGCCGGGCTATGCGCAGCCTCGGCCACCTGCAGGCAGCACTGGCTGAGCAAGCGGCCAGTCTGCCTCCTGGCACCTGGATACGTGCCGTCGGATATGACGAAACCCTCCTGGGCAACGGCCGCCACCCGGATCGGTGCGACCTGGATGCGGTATCGCCGCACCATCCAGTTCGGCTGCAGCACCGCAGCCTGCACCTGGACATCTTGAACACTCCAGCCCTGCGCCTGACCGGCCTGATGGATGCGGCCGCGCCGGAGCTGGAGCGGGACTCAGGTACGGGCAAGCCGACCGGGCGTCTGTACCACGCCGCTCACCTCTTGCGCGGCCGCCTGCCCCACCAAACGGAGCAGGACCTTGCGCGCGAGGTGCATGCGGCGAGCGAGCGGCTCCTGGCCTGGGGAGTCACCAGCGTCCAGGATGCCTCCATCACCAACGGCGCCGAGGAGTGGGAGTTGTTCCACCGCCTGGCGGCACGGGGCGACCTGGGCGTGCGTGTCTTCGTCCTACCCGGTGCTCGGCACTGGCGGCAGGTGGCAGCCTCCCGCCCGCCCAGTTTCATGGTCCGACGCGGGCCGGTGAAGTTCATGCTCGACGAGGCAACCAGCGACCAGTCCGAGCTTCGGGCTGGCGTGGCCGAGGCCCGAGCGGCTGGCCACGCGGTGGCGCTGCACGCCGTAAGCGAGGCCGAAGTCGCCATGGCCCTCGACGCCCTGCGTGCGGCGGGTCCGGCTCGCGGGGTCGGGTCGGACCGGATCGAGCACGGTGCTGTCATTCCGGACGACTGGCTGCGCGAGTTGCGCGCCGCCGGAGTGATGGTCATCGGCCAGCCAGCGCTGGTGTACCAGCGAGGCGACGCCTACCGCGCCGAGTACCCGCCCGAGTTGCACGGCTGGCTCCACCGCGCCCGCTCGCTGCTGGCGGCCGGAGGTGGCTACGCAGCCGGCTCGGACGCGCCTGTCACCCCGCCTGTGCCCGTCCTCGGGCTCTTCGCCGCCCGGTACCGACTGACGCGCCGAGGCGCCTCACTCGGACCGCAGGAGGCACTCGGGCCCGCCGAGGCCCTGGCGGCCTTCACTCTTTGGCCGGCCCAGGCCGTGGGGGCGGCGCAAGAGCTCGGCCGTCTTCGTCCAGGAGCGCTGGCCGACGTGGCGGTGCTGGACGGCGACGCGCTGGAAGGCCCATCGCCCGAGGCGGCCCGTCGTCCCGTGCGCCTGACCGTCCTGGCCGGCCGCGTGGTCTGGCGCCGGCAGCCCTCGACCTCCCCGTGCGGCTGTGAGTTCATCTCACCATTCTTCATTCCGACCCAGGGTCCCTGAGCAGCAGCAGCGCGGGCAGGAGCAGCGCCAGCGCCAGCAGGTAGCCACCCAGCACGTCGGTGGGGGTGTGCTGGCCGGTGAGGACGCGGGTGTAGCCCATGACCAGGACCAAGGCGCCGGCCGCGCTGACGGCGGGCAACGCCGCCACGCGGGCCGCCCAGGAGCGGCGGCCGGCCAGCAGGACCAGCACCAGCAGGCCGGCCAGGAAGGCCGTGCGGACGACGTGGCCGCTGGGGTAGCTGCCCGGCGGCTCGGCCAGGTCGTCCAGGGAGAGGTCGCGCCAGGAGAAGAGCGCCTGGCGCACGGCGGCTCCCAGGGGCGGCAGCTCCGAGCGCGGGAGGTAGAGCCACCACTTGAGAGCCAGCTCGACCGGCAGGGAGAGCCAGACCAGCGCGCAGGCCAGCGCCAGGCGGGAGCGCCGCAGCAGGAGCGCCACCAGCCCGAGCGCCAGTGCCAGGCCCAGCGTCACCTCTGCCAGGCCGAGGCTGGTGAGCGGGTCGCCCAGGCGTTCCAGGCGTGGGGTCGCCGCCGCCGCGACCCGGCGCTCGATCGCCGCGTCGAACCCCGCGGTGAGGCCCCGCCGCGCCAGCCAGGCGAGCAGGGCAAAGGCGCCCCAGGCTGCTACGCCCAGAGCGACGAGTGGCGCCTGGACCGGGGAGCGTGCGTTCACCCTCTCGCCCTCACCCTGACCCTCTCCCATCGGAGTGCAGATTTGAGATTTGAGAGTGCTCGACGAGCCGCGCGTTTGCCTGCTGCGGCGCCGTCCTCCCATCGGAGTGATGATTTGAGATTTGTGAGTGCAGAGTGTGGACGACTACCCTCTGCACTCACAAATCTCAAATCTGCACTCCGGAGGAGCTGTCTGCGCCTCCATTAAGCGCAGGTTCTGGGCCGGCTGGGAAGGGGCCGTACCCATTTCGGCGCTGGTTGCGCTACAATCGAGGCGACTCCCCCCGCGCAGTAGTGGTGTCCAGGCGCTCGCCTCCACGCCAGGGCGCACGAAGTCGTGCCCTCTCGTCGTACAGACACGCCTCGCGAGACCGTCCATCCGCTGGGCTCCGCCTCCGAGGGCTTGAAGGCGCGGGCGAAGCCCGGGAGCGGTAGCACCGACAGGAGGTAGAGTTCTGCAGTCCGGTCCCATCCCCTCCAGCGATCCGCCGCGCCAGACCCCTCGGGTGCCCGAGGCCCCGCCCTCCACCGAGCCTCAGGACGAGGACGGCGCGGCCCTGGTGGCGCGCCAGGGAGCGCCCGGCTGGCGGCGCACCCTCTGGGCCTCGGCCCTCAGCCAGTTAGTGACCGTGCTCGGCTTCAGCCTGGCCGTGCCGTTCATGCCCCTGTACATCCAGCAGATGGGCGTGACCGATCCCACCGCGGTGGCCCTGTGGTCGGGGGTCGTGTTCGCCGCGCCCTTCTTCCCCCTGGCCATCGTCTCTCCCATCTGGGGCGAGCTGAGCGACCGCTACGGCCGCAAGCGCATGCTCATCCGCGCCATGGCTGGCGGCGCCCTGGTGCTGGGTGCGATGAGCTTCGCCTCCAATGTCTGGCACCTCCTGGCGCTGCGCCTGTTGCAGGGTGGCGTTGGCGGCACGATCCAGGCTGCGATGGCGCTGGTCGCCACCACCGCGCCCAAGCGCTCCCTCGGCGTCAGCCTGGGGGTGATGCAGACGGCCATCAACGTCGGCAACTCGATCGGCCCGCTGGTTGGCGGCGCGGTAGCGGCGAGCGTTGGCCTGCGCACCTCCTTTCTGGTAGGAGGCGGGCTGGTGTTCGCGGCGATGCTCACCACGCTGGTGCTGGCGGTCGAGTCGCCGCGCACGGCGAGCCTCGGCCCGGCCAGGTGGAGCCTGGGCCAGTTGCTCCAGCCGTTCCGTGCCCCCGGGTTGCGGGTGCTCCTGGTGACCCAGGCGCTCGCCGCCATGGCCACCTTCGCCATGTTTCCCCTGATCCCGCTCTACGTCCAGGACCTGGCCCGCCCGGCCTGGCTCCCGGTGGAGCTCGCCTCGGGCGCTGCCCTGGCGGCCACCTCCATCGTCGGCGCCGTGGCGGCGGTGGGCATCGGGAGCGTCGGCGACCGGATCGGCCACCGCCGGGTGGTCATCGCCTCGATGGCGGGTGGAGCGCTGTGCCTGCTGCCCCAGGCGTTCGTGCATGACGTGGTGCTCTTGATCCTGCTGCGCGGGCTGATGGGCATCCCCATAGGCGGGCTGGTCCCCTCGCTGGGCGTGCTCCTGAAGGACGCGGCGCCCGCCGGGCGCGAGGGCAGCGTCTACGGTGCCGGGGCGGCGGTGCAGGCGGTAGGACTGGCGGTGGGCCCCCTCGTCGCCTCCGGGCTGGCCGCGTTCCTGGGCGTGCCGGCCGTGTTCCTCGCCCTCGGCGCACTGCTGGGCGCCCACACCGCCTGGATGGCGCGGGGGCTGCCCCGGCCGCGACGAGTCTCGAGCGCCGAGGTGTAGGAGCCGGCCCCACAGGCGCAGGAGTGGGCAGCCTTGCCGCTCAACGCTCCGGGCTGAACGCGGGCGGCAGGGCTTCGCCTACCCGGAGGAGACCGACCGCCGCTCGGACTTGCGCTGCACGGGGCCGACCTGGGACTTCGCCCCGGATCCATCCCCGCTCGCCTCCAGCCACTCCTCGCCCAGGGGCGCGCGCACTGGGGTGGGCCGCACGAACAGGTGCAGCCCCTGGATGCGCACCACCTCGATCGCCTGGCCCGGGGTGACCTCGCCGTCCTCGCTGGTGGCGCCCCACAGCTCCCCATCCACCCAGACCATCCCACTCGGATCGAGCGGCGTGCGGGCGTAGCCGGCCCGGCCGATGAGGCCCTCGCGCCCGGTCACCACCTTGCGCCGCCGCGAGCGAATGATCGCGCCCAGGACGAAGACCAGGAAGCCGACCAGGGTGAGGGAGACGGCCAGGATGACGGCCAGCGAGATACGCAGGAACGGCGCCGCCTCCGGCACGTTGAACAGCAGGAAGGAGCCCAGGATGAAGGCGATGGCGCCGCCAGTGGTCAGGATGCCATGGCTGGGCGCGAAGAGGTCGGCCACGAACAGCAGCAGGCCGAACAGCAGCAGCGCCAGCCCGGCGTAGTTCACGGGCAGCGTGCCCAGGGCGTAGAAGGCGAGCAGCATGCAGATGCCGCCCACCACCCCGGGCAAGATCGCGCCCGGGCTGCTCAACTCCAGGAACAGGCCCAGACTGCCCAGGCTCAGCAGGATGTAGGCGATGGTCGGGTTGCTGATCAGGTGGAGCAGCGCCTCCACCGGATTCATGTCCACCCGCTCCACCTGCGCCTCGGCGGTGGCCAGTTGCACCTCGCCCGCCGCGGTCTGGACCCGGCGCCCATCGATCTCGCGCAGCAGCGTCTGCAGGTCCGGCGCGACCAGGTCGATCACCTTGAGGTCGACGGCCTCGCGGGCGGTGACGTTGGCGCCCTGTCGCACCGCCTTCTCGGCCCACTCCGCGTTGCGGCCGCGCTGGCTGGCCAGCCCGCGCAGGTAGGCTGCCGCGTCGTTCTGCACCTTGGCCCGCATCTCGTCGGACATCTGCTGCTCGCCACCCTCACCCAGGGCAACCGGGGTGGCCGAGCCGATGTTGGTGTTGGGGGCCATGGCCGCCACGTGGGCGGCGTAGGTGATGTAGACGCCGGCGCTGCCGGCGCGCGCACCGGGCGGCGCGACGTAGACCACCACCGGCACGCGGGAGTTCAGGATGCGCTGGTTGATCTGGCGCATGGAGGCATCCAGGCCACCCGGGGTGTCCATCTCGAACACCACCGCCGTCGCCCCGCTGGATTCGGCCCGGTCGATGACGCGCACGACGAACTCGGCCAGCGGCGGGTTGATCACCTCGCGTATGGGTGCCACCACGACCCGGTTGCCACCCTGGGCCTCCACAGCGCCCACCGCCGCCACCAGCCCGAGCAGCAGCAGCGCCATCCAGACCAGCCATCGCCAGCGCCTCATGATCGCCTCCACCAATGTGAATTGTACCTCTCAACAGTAGGCAGTTGACAGTTGAAAACAGGCAGTTGACAGTTAACAGAGCGTAAACAGTTACCACCTCAGGAGCCATGGACATGAACACCGATGAGATCATGCACCTCGCGCTCGAGCTATCCGGCTTCACGGAGGTGCCGGGCGACTCCGGCACCTGGTACCCGGGCGCGAATATCCGGCGGGTGCTGGTGGGCATCGACGCCGGCCCCGCGGAGCTGAAGATCGCCAAGGACCTCGGCTTCGACCTCCTCATCGCCCACCACCCTGTCGAGCGGGCCGGCTTCTGGAAGGTCTTCCTGCGCCAGGTGGACTTTCTGAAAGAAGCTGGCATGGGTGAGGCAGAGGCGCTGCAGGTCATCGACGAGCGGCTGGAGGCGCTCAAGCTCCAGGCGCACGTCACCAACAATGATCACGTGCCCTCGGTGGCGCGGCTGCTGGGCATGCCCTTCATGAACCTCCACGTGCCGCTGGACGAGATCGGGCGGCGCACGGTCAGGGCGCGGGTGGACGCGCTCCTGGCGGCCAACCCGTCGGCTACCGTAGGCGAGCTGGTGGATGACCTGGAGCAGATGGACCCGTTCAACCGGGCCGCCACCCGCATCGAGGTCCCGTACGGCCGCCGCGCCAACCGCGCCGGCAGGGTAGTGGTCGGCATGGCCGCCGCGACCAACGGTGGCTTCCCGGTGGCCAGGGCGCTCTTCGAGCACGGGGTGGATACCGTGCTCTACATGCACATCGCGCCCGAGGACCTCAAGAAGCTGCGCGAGTCCGGGCTGCGGGGCAGCCTGGTGGTCGTGGGCCACATCGCTGGCGACAGCCTCGGCCTCGACGCCTTCGTCCGCGCCCTCCGCCAGCGCGGGCTGGAGGTAGTGACCTTCAGCGGCATCGACACGCCAGAGATGTAGTAAAGTATGATTTGTACGTCATGCCGGGAGGGCGCCAGGTGAAGCGGGTGACGGTTCTTTTCGATGACGAGCGCCTCTATCGCGACCTGAAAGCGGAGGCCGCCAAAGAAGGGCGGCCAGTGAAGGATGTGGTCGCCGAGGCCGTGAGCGACTGGCTGCGTCGCAGGACGGCCCTCAGCCCTGCCGAGCGGGAGCGCCGCCAGCGCGCGTTGCGTCTGGCGGACGAGTTGCGGGCACGCCAGCCCGTGCAGGAGACCATTGAAGACACGC
>JACQUR010000200.1 GCA_016210245.1 Chloroflexota bacterium | reverse complement strand
GCCCTGAAGGACGGACCTGGCGCTCAGGCCTGCCCTTCAGGGCAGCGGCCCACCCCGGCCTGCCCTGCGGGGCAGCGGCCCACCCCGGTCCGCCTTTCAGGGCGGCGTCGCGTGGGAGCTTCACCCTCCTATCTTCTAGAATAACCTGGAATTCGCTGCTGTCCAGGCCTAGGGGAGGCTTTGCACATGGCCATTGGAATCGTGGGGGGAGGGGCGCTCGGCCTGGCCGCGGCGCTCACCCTGGTGGAGGCTGGGCGCGAGGTGGTCGTGCTCGAGCGCGACACCACGCTGGGTGGGCTGGCCGCGGGCTTCAAGCTCGGGCCAAGCTACCTGGAGCGCTTCTACCACCACCTCTTCGGCACCGATACGACGGTCCTGGAGTTGATCCGCCACCTCGGCCTGGGAGAGCGGCTGGTGTGGAAGCGCCCGGACCAGAGCGTGCTGTCCGGGGGACGCATCTACTCCCTGGACTCCGCGGTCGACGTGCTGCGCTTCGGCGCCCTGCCCCTGCCAGACCGCGTCCGCCTGGGCGCGGTGCTGGCCTACCTCAAGCTCGAGCGGCGCTACCAGCAGCTCGACCGGTGGACCGCGGCCGAGTGGCTCGCCCGCTGGAATGGCCAGGCCACCTACCGGGTGCTGTGGGAGCCGCTGCTGCGGGCCAAGTTTGGCGTCCACTTCGACCGGATCGCCATGCCCTGGATCTGGGCGCGCATTCATTGCCGCACCCAGGCGCTGGGTTACCTGCGGGGCGGCTTCCAGGCCCTGTACGAGCGCCTGGGTGAGACGATCGTCGCACGCGGGGGCCGGGTCGAGCTGGGGAAGGAGGTGTCGGGCATCGCCGTGGAGCCGGACGGCGCCGTGCTGGTCACGACCACGAGCGGTGACTACCGCTTCGAGCGGCTCCTGGCCACGCTGCCCACCCGCCTGTTCCTCCGCCTGGCGCGCGGTCTGCCGCGTGAGTACGTGGACCGCTACGCTGCCGAGGGCGAGCACTTCGGGGCCCACTGCCTGGTCCTGGCGCTGGAGCGCCCGCTGCTGCAGGACGTCTACTGGCTGGGCGTCAACGACCCGGGCTTCCCGTTCCTCTCGATCATCGAGCATACGAACTACATGCCGCCGCAGGACTATGGCGGGCGGCACGTGGTCTACCTGGGCAACTACCTGCCCATGGACCACGAGTTGTTCCGCATGGACGAGCGCCAGGTGCTGGAGGCCTTCCTGCCACACCTGGCCCGCGTCACCCCCGCTTTCAAGCCAGGCTGGGTGCGCGAGGCCTACGTCTTCAAGGGGCCCTACGCCCAGCCGATCGTGACCCGGGGCTATGCGGACCGGCTGCCGCCCCACCAGACGCCCCTGCCCGGGGTCCTGCTGGCGAACATGGGCCACGTCTATCCCCAGGACCGCGGCCAGAACTACAGCGTCGCCCTGGGCCAGCGCATGGCGAAGCTGGTGTTGCAGTCGACCGTTGACAGTTGACCGTTGACCGTGCGAAGTTAGAGGGTGAAGGTTGTCTGTTGGCAGTCGACTGTTGACTGCCAGCGGTCAACTCCGTGGAGGCTCCCGAGTGCGCAGCTACCTCCGCATCCTGCTGCTCCCGCTGGTCGTCATCGTGTGCGTCGCGCTGCTGGTCGTCGGCATCGGCTCGCTGCTGCTGACGGTCGGTCGGGTCGCGGCCGTGCCTACCGCACTGGGGCTGGCCGTCGCGGTCATGGCCCTCTGCACCTTCCTGGCCACGCGCACCTACGAGCCACGGGAGCAGGTGTAGGTGAAAAGGGCAAGAGGCCAGAGCAACGTCACGTAGTGACGTTGCTCTGGCCTCTTGCCCTCTGCCTTTAGTTTGGCGAGGCGATGCCGGCCTTGTCGAGGACCTGGGAGTCGACGAAGATAGGCGCCTTGGAGCGCAGCGCCAGGGCGATGGCGTCGGAAGGACGCGAGTCCAGCTCGAGTTGTCGACCCTCGGTGGCCAGGATGACCTTGGCGTAGAAGGTGGTTTCCGAGACGTGGTTGACCAGGACGTGGCTGATGCGCGCGCCCAGGCGCTGGACGATCTCGCGCATCAGGTCGTAGGTCAGCAGCCGGTCCGATCGGGCGCCCTGCAGCTCATCGAAGATCGTTCGCGCCTCGGTGTCGCCGACCACCATCACCAGGCGGCGCGTCCCTGCCTTCTCCTTGAGCACCATCAGGACCTGCCCGGTGGTAGGGTTCCGTTGCAGGTCCACGACGGACACCTCGCTCGTCCCGCTGAGCCCCTCGCTCCCACCACCAGAAAGCAGGCGGGAGAGGCCGAAGTAGGCCCCGCCGCCGACCAGCGCGAGCAGGAGCACGGCGCCAACGGCGAGTTGGAGACGGCCAATCACCAGTCCCCTGGTGAGAACCCGCCTGAGAAGCCGCCTCAGAATGAGCAGCACCATCGCCTGGCCTCCGCATGCACGCCCTATCTTAGCACAGTTGCGGTAGGAGCGAAGCATTGGTCGACGTGCGTGCAAGCTGCCCTCCAGAGTGGTCGGCCAATGCTTCGCTCCTCCCTCAGCGCGGCGCTGCTCCTCCTGGTGGCGGCCAGCGCGTGTACTCCACCGCGCCCCGCGGCCCCTGCAGGGCCGCGGCAGACCGCCGCCAGAGCGCAGCAGCACGTCGTTGTGGCGCCCCTGCCCCTCCGGTTCCACCAGGCCCTGGCGAAGCCGACCGCCGAGCACCGGGCGGCGGAGCGCTTCGCCGAGTTGGCCGGGCAGAAATCCGGCGGTGCGATCCAGGTCCAGGTCGTGGCCGACTCGGACCTCTCCCGAGCTGGCCAGGCGTTCCAGGCGCTCCAGGCGGGTGCCATCCACTTCATCGCGCTCGGCTCCGATCAGCTCGGGGACGTCGCTCCGGAGTGGGAGGCGGCCGCGCTGCCGGCCATCTTCGCCAGCCAGGCCGCGGTCGACCGGTTTGTAGCCCCGGACAGCGTGGTCGCCAGAGCGCTCTTCGAGCGGCTGCGGAGCAGGGAGTTGCTGGGCCTGGCTGTCTGGGTGAATGGCTTCAAGTACTTCACCAATGCCAGGCACCGCCTGGCTTCGCCAGCCGACTTCCACGATCTGGCCTTCGGTGTCACCAACGGGCCGGAGGAGGCCTTTGTGCAGGCGCTGGGCGGGGGCGCCCGGCTGATGGCGCCCGAGGCGGCGCTCGACGCGCTCCGGCAAGGAGCGCTGGACGGCCAGTACAGCACCTGGAACCACCTTCTGGCGCAGCGGCTCGACCAGGTCCAGCAGTACGGCACCATCGCGCGCGGCGGCGCGCTCCTCAGTTCTGGCGTGGCCACCAGCGCGCCCTGGTGGGATGGGTTGGAGCCTGGCACTCGCCAACTTCTGGGTGAGGCGATGGCCGAGGCCACGGCGTATGCGAATCAGCTCGCCCGGGACGGTGCGGCCAGGGCCCTGGAGCAAGTCAGGGCCAGCGGCCGGCTCGAGCTGCACTGGCAGACTCGCGAGGAGGCGCAGGTCTGGGCGGAGGCCGCGGCCCAGGTCCACCAGCAGTGGGCGCGCCGCGGCGGCCACGAGCTCATCGACCAGCTCAAAGCACTCAACTGATTTTGGATTTTGGATTTTGGATTGAGGACGGCCGGTATCCAGCGTCCTCAATCCAAAATCCAAAATCGGGCACGCCTCTTGCTGGCTCCGCAGCGCTATGCTGGCCCGCCTCCAGACCTCGGCGGTCTATCGTCTCTACCAGAAGTGGGCTGCGGACCAGGTCGGCGACCTGGCGATCCTGATCGCCTGGACGGCGCTGCTCTCCATGTTCCCGCTGCTCCTGGCCCTTCACGCCCTGGTCGGGCTACTGGTGCGAGACCCGCGGGTGCTGGCGACCGTGCTGGACGCGGTCGTACACACCTTTCCTGGTCAGGCTGCGGCGGCGGTGGGCGAGGTGCTGGAGACGGCTCGGGAGGGCGCCGCCGAGCGGGGTGCCATTGGCCTGGCCGGGTTGGTCTTCGCCGGATCGGCCCTCTTTGGCAGCATGGCCAACGCTTTCAACCACGTCTACCGCGTGCCCGGCCGAGGGGTGGTGCGGCAGCGGCTGATGGCCGTCAGCATGATGGTGCTCTTCTCGGTCCTGGTGGCCGTTTCGCTGCTGGCCAACGCGGTCGCGAACGTGGCGCTGGCTGCACTCCAGGGAGCAGGGCCGCTCGCGATCCCAGGCTGGGGGGGCCTGCTCACCGCCGCCGCCTGGACGCTCTCGTTGCTGACCGCCTGCGTGCTCTTCCTGGCCATCTACCGCGTCGTGCCCAACGCGGGCCAGCGCCTGGAGGAGGTCTGGCCCGGCGCGCTGCTCGCCGCGGTCCTGTTCTTCCTGCTCAGCCAGGCCTTTCCCCTGTACCTGCGCCTCTTTGGCGATTTCGGCCAGTACGCCATCTTCGGGCTGTTCTTCCTGGTGATGACCTGGTTCTACTTCCTGGCCCAGGTGCTGCTGCTCGGCGTAGAGCTGAATGCTTTCCTGAGCCGCCCCTGGCTGCGCACCGTGGCGCCCGCACCCACCGTGGCCGCCCTGGCGCGCGCCCGCGCGCCGGCTGAGCCAGCGCCAGCGCTCCCTCGCCCGGCCCGGCCGCACCTGCTCAAGCGCCTGCTCTTCGGCGGCCTCACCGCCGGGCTGAGCTGGGCGGTCGTCGCCCTGGCGCTGCTGGTGGCCCGGGCCCTGAAGCAGTGATCTGAGATTTGAGATTTGAGATTGCAGATTGCAGATTGAAACGTGCAATCTGCAATCTCAAATCTCAAATCTGCACTCTCCAACGGGCTCGCGCCCAGCGCCAGATATCGTGCCGGCTCTCGCGCCACAGATGGATGGCGGTCGGCAGCCCCGAGAGGATGACGATCAGAGCGATCACCGGCAGCAGGTAGCGGTCCACGTCCGGGACGATGCTGCCGAAGACATAGCCGCCCACCGAGAGACCCACCGCCCAGAACAGCCCGCCCAGCACGTTGTAGGTGACGAAGCGGCGGTAGCGCATGCGGGCTGTACCGGCCACGATGGGCGTAAAGGTGCGCACCGCGGGCAGGAAGCGGGCCAGCACGATCGCCTTGCCCCCGTGCCGCTCGAAGAAGGCCTCCGCCTTGAGCAGGTGCTTCTTCTGGAAGATGAGCGAGCCCTTGCGCTCGAAGAGGGGACGCCCGACCCGATACCCGAACGAGTACCCGACCTGGTCGCCGCTGATAGCGGCCACCGCCAGCAGCGGGATGAGGATGCGGAGGTCCAGCAAGCCCTGCGAGGCGAGGAACCCGGCGGTGAAGATCACGCTATCGCCCGGCAGGAAGAAGCCGAAGAAGAGCCCGGACTCCGCGAAGATGATGGCAAACAGGCCGATGTAGCCCACCGTCAGGATCAGGGTCTTGAGGTCGAAGAGCTCCAAAGCATCCCCCAGGGCACGTGTCGCCGCCCCGTCTGGGCAGCCGGCGCATTATACCCTGCTCATCCTGGGGCACGAGTGGTGCCGGGCCTCGGTTCGGTGCCGCGCTCGCTTGCTACCAGCGCCCCACAGTGGTAGCATTGCTACAGACTGGTCTGTAGTACAGACCAGTCTGGAAACCGCTGTGGAGGCGAGAGATGCGGCGGGAGATTGAGTGGGTCGAGCAGCGCACGCGGCGCTACTGGTACGAGGATGGTCTCGGCGAGCTCGCCATCGGTTGTGTCGTGCTCCTGGTCGGGCTGCTCTTCCTGGTGGAGGGTCTGGCTCCAACCGGGCTGCTGCCGGATCACTTCTCGTCTCTCGGCCTGATCGTCCTGGTCTTTGGCGGCAGTTGGCTCGCCAACCGTGTAGTGGCGACGCTGAAGGCGCGCCTCACCTACCCGCGCACCGGCTACGTTGCCTACCGCCGGCCCACCGCTCGCCGCCGCATCCTGACGGGAGTCGCGGCGGGCGCCCTGGGTGCGCTGGTGGCGGGCGTGCTCCGCGCCGCGCCGGCTGCGCTGGCCTGGATCCCCCTGCTGCAGGGACTGCTCATCGCCGCGTTCCTGCTCTACCTGGCGCACACGCTTGGCCTGGCCCG
>JACQUR010000199.1 GCA_016210245.1 Chloroflexota bacterium | reverse complement strand
GCCGCAGCCTCGCCCGCCAGGCCCACCAGGCCCCGCCCACGGCCTGGCCCGGGCGGCAGCGCCGAGCGGTCCGGCTCGCACCGTCCCTCAGAGCGCCGCCGGCTCGCCTGCGGGGATGCGGCGGCCGTGCAGCACGCGGGCGGGCTCGCCAGGGGCCAGTGGGCCACGGGGCGTGGGGCGGCTCGCCCGCGCAGACAGGAGGTCTGCGCTCCCAGGGGCGCCGCTCCCAGGCAGGCCCACGCTTCGCCCGCAAGACCGTGACCCGCACCCGATCCCCTCTCCCCCAGCGGGCCGGGGCGACTCGCCGAGTCGCCCCGACAGGTGGTGAGGCGTGCTGCTGGGCCTCGTCTTTGCCGCGCTGGTCGCTGGCGCCGGCTGGAGCCTGCTGCGCTTGCTGGGCCTTGCCCGCGGCCTGGCTGGGATCGGGTTGGCGCCAGCCGCCGGCCTGGCGCTCCTGGCCGTCCTCACCACCTGGGCAGGGGTGCTCGGGCTGCCCGCGGCCTTCGGCGGGTTGCTGTTGCTCGTGGCTGGCAGCACCGGCGTAGCGCTGGCGGCACGCACGGTCAGCTCCCTCTCCCTCTCCCTCTGGGAGAGGGTCGGGGTGAGGGCACAAGTCCCCGCGCTACGCTCTGGTCGGACAGAGGATCGGCTGGCGGCGGCCCTGCTGGGCGCGGCCCTGCTGGTGCCCGCGCTCCTGCTCGGCAGCGCGCTGGCCGGGGTGGAGGTGCCGCTGTCCAGTCACGACGGCGCCAACCACGTGGAGATCATCCACGCGCTGCGCGGGGGTGCGCGCTGGGGAGGCTGGTACCCACCCGGCTACCACGCCACTGTGGCGGCCCTCCTCCAACTGGTGCCGTGGCTCGATACGGCCCAGGGCGCCTTCCAGGCCTCGCTGGGCCTGGCCGTCCTGGCACCGCTGGCAGCCTTCGGGCTCGGCTACGCCGTGTGGCGCACTCCCCTGGTCGCCGCGGCCGGGGCGCTGCTGGTGGCGTTGACGTTCCGCTACCCCTACGACCCGCAGGTCTGGGGCGGCTGGCCGATGGCTGCCAGCGTGTTGCTGCTGCTGGGTCTGTGGGCTACCACAGTCCACTACCTGAACCGAGTCGACAGTCGACAGTCGACAGTCGACAGTGTGCGAGCGAACTGTGAACTGTCGACTGTCGACTGTCGACTCGGTATGGAGCCGCCCGGGCCGGGCTGGCTCTGCCTCGGGGCCGTGCTGGCCGCTGCCATCCTGCTCACCCACGGCACGGAGGTCTATAGCGCTCTGGTGGGCCTGGCCGTGCTCCTGGTGGCTGCCGGGAAGCGGGTCGTCTGGCTGCGTCTGGGGCGCGACCTCAGCCTGGCGCTGGGCCTGGCCCTGGTGCTGGCCGCGCCCTACGTGCCCAGCCTGGTCGGCTGGGCGCGCGCTGGCGGCGCGGCGCAGGTGGGCCTCGCCGCACTGGACCCAGCCTCGGGCGAGATGAGCCGCGCGCTGCCCAACGACCCGCTGTTCTTCGTCGGGGAGGCGCTGGGCGCCGGCTCGATCTTCCTCATCCCGGCGCGCGCGCTCCTGCTCCTGGCCGGCGCACGCTGGGCGGGGCGCGCGCGCCGGGGGAGGGCGCTGGTCGCGCTCTGGGTCGTCTTCGTTGCCCTGGCCGTGATCTTCGCCAACGTCCAGGCGCCCGCCATCCAGCAGGTCTTTGCGCTCACCTACCCGTGGGGGCTGAAGGACCGCCTGGGCCAGCTCCAGGCCATCCTCGCCGCGCTGCTCGGCGGAGCCGGGCTGGTCGCCCTCGCGCGTGCGCTGCCCGGGCTGCGCCAGCGCTGGCCCCGGCTGCTCGGGCTGGAGCACCCCGCGGCCTGGCGGCGCACTGTCACCGCGTGCCTGCTGCTCGCCTTCTTCCTGGGCGAGGGCTCGGCGGTGACGGTGTACAAGACGCTGTCCTTCGCCTCGCAGCTCGTGGTCACCTACTCGGCCGACGACGCCGCGGCTATGGCCTGGCTGCGCCAGCACGCCCAGCCGGGCGAGGTCCTGGCCAACGACGGCTCGGCCGATGCCGGCCTCTGGGCGCCCTACAAGGCCGGGGTGGCAGTGCTGGTGCCGCGTTCGATCGGCGGGCCGGGGATCGACGCGCAGCGGCTGGTCCTGGCCAACGTGGCCGCCCTGGAGCGCGTGCCCGAGGCGCGCGCGGCGGCGTGTGGGCTGGGGGTCCGCTACGTCTACCGAGGCGCCGCGGGAACAGCCTACGAGCCCCGGCACTTCCCCTCGCTCGAAGACCTCCGCCGCTCCACCGGGCTCGAGCAGGTCTTCGCCAGCGGCGAGGCGGCGATCTTCCGGGTCCGGCTGGCATGCCCACCGTACTGAGTCGACAGTCGACAGTCCACAGTTCACAGTTCGCTCGCACACTGTCGACTGTCAACTGTCGACTGTGGACCTGGTTCAGGGGCTGGCCCAGGCCCAGGTGGGCCGACCGGTCGGATGCTGCTCTAGCCCCCAACCAGCACCTGCTGCGCCAGGTAGAGGAGGCCGGCCAGGCTGACCAGGACGCAGGTGAACCAGCCGATGGCGGCGAGCCAGCCTGGGACGCGCTGCTCGCCCATGACCGCCCGGTCCTGCCCGAGCAGCAGGAGCAGCACCAGGAGGAGCGGCGTCCCGAGGCCGCCGACGATGCCGGCGAAGAAGAGCAGCGCGATGGGCGCTACCCCGGCGTAGGTGAGCGCGGCGCCGAGCGCCAGGCTGCCGACCACTACGCCGTAGAAGGGCAGCGTGGCGGGCTGGACCGGCTCGGACAGGCCGCTCTTCCAACCAAAGGCGTCGGCCAGGACGTAGGCCGTAGTGCCCGCCAGCACGGGCACGGCCAGGACGGCGCTGGCGAGCAGTCCCACCGCGAAGATGAGGCCGGCATAGGGCCCGGCCACGGGCGCCAGCGCGCGCGCCGCCTCGTCGGCGGTGGTGACGGGCTGGTGGGCCGCGCCCAGCGTCGCCGCCGTACTCACGGCGATGAACCAGAAGACGGCGACGGTGACGACCATGCCCACCGCGGCGTCGACCTCGACCAGCGGCAGGTCCTGAGGCGGGCGACGCTCCTCCCGTTCCTCGATCGTCTCCCAGAAGTAGACGTAGCTGGTCAGCGTGGTGCCCAGCAGCGCCAGCGCGCCACGGACGTAGTCGGGGCTCCACTCGAAGCGGGGCACCAGCGTGGAGCGCGCCACCTCGCCCCAGTCAGGACGGGCGAGCAAGGCTGCTGCGACGTAGGCGACGAAGATGACCAGGACGTAGCGCAGGACGTGCTGGACCTCGTCGTAGCTGCCGAAGAGCAGCAGCGCCGCCACGACCAGCGCGAAGGGAAGGACGAACCAGCGCCACTCGAGACCGACCAGCAGCCCGAGCGCCGCAGCGCCCCCTTCGAGATCGGCTGCGATGGTGATGACGTTGACCGCGAGGACGAACAGCATCGCCACCAGCGCCCAGGGCTTGCCGAAGCGGCCGCGGATCGCCTGCTCGAGGCTGCAGCGGGTCAGCAGACCTACCCTCGCGCTGATGATCTGCACGGCGACCAGCATGGGCAGCACCAGTACGATGAGCCAGTTCAGCCCGTAGCCGACGGTCGAGCCGATGACCACCAGCGTGGCGACGCTGGTGGGGTCGTTATCGGAGGCGCCGGCGACGACGCCCGGCCCGAGGGCGCGCAGCACCCTGGAGGGCGAGACCCGGGCAGGGCGCACTGGGGGCGCGCTCGCCCGGCACAACGCGGGTGCGTCGCGGCGGGCGACCGCCCAGGGGTGCCGCCCAGGGCGTGTGCGTGGCATGCGGCCTCCGCTGCTCTCTCGTGCAGAGACAGGGCCGCACGCGGCGTACCGCTGGTGGAGTGTAGAGGGAGTGCAGATTTGAGATTTGAGAGTGCAGATTCACTCTGCACTCTCAAATCTCAAATCTGCACTCACGATTGGATGACGACTGCCTTCGCCGTGTCGTCCTTGCTGACCACCGTCACCCTGGTCCCGCTCTTCAGGTCGGTGACGGTCTTGCCCTGCGGCTCGATCCTGGTGTCCGCGCTCAGGGCGAAGGTCCTGGTGCTGCCATCGGCCAGCTTGAGGGTGAGACTGCTGACCGTGGCGCTGTCGACCGTACCGACGGTGTGGGTCGTCGCCCTGGCCGGCAGCACGTGGATGCGCCGTGCCTCGAAGACCGCCTTGCCGCCTTCGGCGCTCAGGCGACCCTGCAGGACGACCAGATCGCCGTCGTGGAGGTCGGCGACAGCGCTGGCCTGGTGCGCCCTGGCCTTGCCGTGCGCCTGCGTCCCGGCCGGCAGGCCGGCGAAGTGGACCGACACGTCGCCGTGCCTGGCCGTGGTGACCACGAAGGTCTTGGCGCTCGTGCTGGCCGAGCCTGCCTTCACGGTGCCGTGGATCTGGCGGCCCATGATCGGCAGCGAGGCGGCCAGTCGATCTGCCGCGAAGGCCGGCGCGACGACCACCGCCGTCGCCAGTGTGGCGAGCAGGGCGCCGGCGAGCAGCGCGGCTCGCAGCCAGAGGATCCCGGGTCGGCTTCCATGAGACATCGCGGTGCTCCTTTCGGGTATGCGGTGTTGATTCCGCGCGCGGCTACTCACCGCGCACGACGAACACCGTGGTTTCGGCCAGGTTGCCATCGGCGTCTGAGGCCACAATGTCGATCGCGCTGGCCCCTTCCTCCAGCGGCACCTCGGCGGTGAAGACTCCCTGCTCGTCCACCCTGGCCAACTCGCCGTCGACGCTCACCACGGCGCCCGGCAGGGTCATGCCACGCAGGGTGAGGCTGGCCACAGACAGCGGCACTTCCACATCCTCGTCCGCGGGGTACAGCAGCTCGACGAAGATAGCCGGGGCTGGCGCCTGCGGCGCGCTCTCGTCAACTGTGGCTGGGGCCTGCGTGGCGTTCTCGTCAGCCGCGCCGGCATCGTCTGGGGGCGGGCCCTCTGCCTCCTGGGCCAGGGCCACACCAACCAGCGCGATGGCCACAACCAGTCCAATGATGCTCACCAGTATCCGTCGGTCCATCGCCCCTCCCTGGTGTGCGCTTCCGCGCGCGGTCTCTGCCGCCCTTTAACGAGCTGGGAGGGGTGTGCGTTACGAGGGGATTTTAGATTTGAGATTGCAGAGTGAGGGGAGTGCAGATTTGAGATTTGAGAGTGCAGATTGTTCAATCTGCACTCTCAAATCTCAAATCTAAAATCCCGAAGGCGGCTACCGGTTGCCCAGCGCCAGGCTGAGGGCGATGGTGAGCTTGAGGATGTCTCGGTCGGCGTGGCGCAGCCGCGAGCACAGGGCGACCGCGATGTTGCGGACCACCCGGTAGCCAAGGACGTAGTCGGATTCGACCAGCCGCTCGAAATCACTCCGGCTGATCTCCAGCAGCTTGCACTCGCTGAAAGCGATCACCGTCGCCGACCGCTCTGCCATCTCGAACAGCCCCATCTCGCCGAAGAACTGGGGGGCGGTCAGGCGGACCAGCGTCTTCTCGGCCGCCGCGGCGGCCCCGCCGGCGATCGCCAGGCCCAGCCGTTTGGAGACCTGGACTGTTCCACTGGTCAGGATGAAGAGCGAGTCGCCCCGCTCGCCCTCGCGCAGGATCGTCGCGCCGGCGGCGAAGCGCCGCCACTGCACGACGCTCAGCAGTTCCCCCACCTGCGCCTCGGTGAGCCCGTCGAAGAGCGGAATCGTCCCCAGCGCCTCGACCTCGCTCACGCGCCCCTCGGCAGGCCGATCATGGTGTCGTCCCGGTCGATCACGTAGGCGTCCGGGGGGTTGAGCAGGACGCGAATCCCCCCCTCCTCGAAGCGGAGGTACTCTCGGCCCGCCTCGACGAACTGTTGCTTGATGAACAGGTCGACGAGCGAGTAGTCGTCCGTCAGCAGGTCGTCGAGCGCCAGGCCTTTCCGCTCGGTGACGATGGCCAGGATCAGGAAGCCGTGGCGGCTGCGCAGGGCCTGGAACAACTCCCCGAACGTGCGGCCCACGAATTCCAGCGGGATCGACTCGCGGCACAGCTCGTTGCCGCTGCGCGAGAGCAACTGGCGGACGACCTGGGAGATGCCGGGCGCCAGCGTGGCCGAGGAGAGCAGGAAGCCGTTGAACTCACCGCTGATGACGATGTCGTCGGCCCCGGCGCGGCGCAGGTGCGTCTCACTCTTGAGGTCGATGGCCTCGGCCGTCACCTTGAGGTCCGGCTTGAGGCTCTTGAGCGCCAGCGTGACCAGCGTAGTCCGCTCGTCCGACCCCGGGGCAGACCCGCGCGAGGTGTCGGTCAGGACGATCGCGGCCCGGGCCTGGTGGACGTTTGCCCGCGCCAGGACCGCCTCGTGGGCCGGATCGCCGTGGACGTAGCGCACGTCCAGGTCGTGGTAGCGCAGGAGGATCTCGTTGGCCGCCTCCTCCGCCAGTTCGTTGACCAGCACCACCTGCTCCCGCCGCTCGGGCGCCGCGAAGAGCCCCTCCAGCACGCGCTCGGCGTGCTCGTTCCAGCCACAGACCAGCACGTGGTTTCTCATCTTGATCGTCTCCAGCCCCCAGCCCTCCTTGATCCGCTGCGCAACCAGCACCGAGGCAATGGTGGCGGTGAAGACCGAGAGCAGGCTCATGCCCCCCAGCATCAGCAGCGCGCCCACCGCCCGGCCGGCCGCGGTGGTGGGGACGAGGTCGCCGTAGCCAACTGTGGTCATGGTCACGATGGTGTACCAGAGCGCGTCGCCAAAGGAGGTGATGCTGGGCTGCTCTCCGGTCTGCTCGACCAGGTGGATGGCGATGGAGCCGACGAGCAGCAGGACGATCGAGAGCGCGGCGATGCGGGGAGCGTTCTCGCGCTCGAGGGCCTGCCAGGAGCGCCGCGTGGCGCGGGCGAGCCAGCGGCGGCCGGCCAGGGGCGGCTTCCAGCCGACTGCTCGGAGGGCGCGCACGACCCGTCCGGGCCCTGCGTGCGCTGCGCGGCTGGTCTTGCCTTTGTTGGCTGGCGGTGCGTGGATGGCCTTGCCAATCATCGCTCGCCCCGCTTCGCGTGTGCCTCTGGTTCGACCCTGGCTGGTGGAAGGGGCACGCTGAGTGCTGAGTGCTGAGTGCTGAGTGGCTGGGCGGACACGCAGGTCCGCCCCTACTCATCACTCATCACTCATCACTCATCACTACGCCTACGCCAGAGCTGCCTCCGCGCCTGCCCGCTGGCGCCGGGCCACGCCGGTGCGATGGGCCGCTTCGGCCACCGCGGCCGAGACACTCTCTACGACCCGCCGGTTGAACATGCTGGGGACGATGTACTCCTCGCTCAGTTCGTCCTCGCCCACCATGTCGGCGATCGCCCTGGCCGCGGCCATCTTCATCGCCTCGTTGATCGTCCTGGCCTGCACGTCCAGCGCGCCCCGGAACATACCGGGGAACACCAGGGAGTTGTTGATCTGGTTGGGGTAGTCGGACCGACCCGTGGCCATCACCCGCACCAGGCCGGCCACCGCCTCGGGCTGGATCTCCGGCCACGGGTTGGCCATAGCGAAGACTACCGGATCCCTGGCCATGGAGCGAATGTCGTCGACGGCGATGATCCCCGGCACGGAAACTCCAATGAACACGTCGGCGCCGGCCAGCGCCTGGTGGACCGAGCCTCGGAACTGGCCCGGGTTGGTCTGCTCGGCCACCCAGTTCTTGGCGGGATTCATGCGCTCCGGCCGCCCCGAGTAGATCGCGCCAACACTATCGCACACCACGATGTTCCAGGCGCCCGCCGCCCGGAGCATGCGCGTGGTGGCGATGCCGGCTGCCCCCGCGCCCATCATGACCACACGCACCTTGTCCAGGTCCTTGCCCACCACCTTCAGGGCGTTGAGCAGCGAGGCCAGCACGACCACCGCCGTGCCGTGCTGGTCGTCGTGGAAGACCGGGATGTCCAGCCGCTCCCGCAGCCGTTCCTCCACCTCGAAGCAGCGCGGGGCGGCGATGTCCTCCAGGTTGATGCCCCCGAAGACCGGGGCGATGCGCTCCACCGTCTCCACGATCTCGTCAGGATCCTGGGTGGCCAGGCAGATGGGGAAGGCGTCGACGCCCCCGAACTCCTTGAAAATCATGGCCTTCCCTTCCATGACCGGCTGGGCGGCCTGGTGGCCGATGTTGCCCAGACCGAGCACGGCCGAGCCGTCCGTCACTACTGCCACCGCATTGCGCTTGATCGTCAGGGCGAAGGCCTTGGAGGGGTCCTCGGCGATGGCGCGGCACACGCGGGCCACGCCGGGGGTGTAGGCCATGGACAGATCGTCGCGGGTCTTGATGGGGGACTTCCCCCGCACCTCGATCTTTCCGCCCAGGTGGAGCAGGAAGGTGCGGTCGCTGGTGTGTACCACGCGCACGCCCGGCAGGCCTTTGACCCGCTCCACCACCTGGCGGCCGTGCGCCTCGTCCCGGGCGTTGAAGGTGATATCCCGGAGCATCACGCCCTTGCTGACCGACACGATATCCACTGCCCCGATGTCTCCGCCCTCCTCGCCGATCGCGCTCGTGATGCGCCCCAGCATGCCCGGGCGGTTCTGGATCTCGCAGCGCATGGTAATGCTGTGGCTCGCGGAAGGTAACAACTCCATGAACTACTCCTGCCTCGAAGGTTATGGAACTCCGAATTCATCCGGGGAACGCGAATTCATCCTGGGAACGCTTATGATACTACCTCTCCGGCTCGGTTCAATAGCTCGTTTCAGCCGCCAGGTGGTCAGGAGTCCGCCGCCAATGGTCAGTTGGCAGGGGCCAGGGGCCAGGGGCCAGGGGCCAGCTCTCAGCTTCCTTCTGGCCCCTGACCCCTGGCCCCTGGCCCCTGCCGGGCTCACCGGTGCTGTTGGAACCAGGCGAGGGACTCGTCGAGGATGCGCTGCCGGTGGCGGAGGTAGGCGCCGTAGTGGTCGTAGCCGGACAGCGTCACCAGCCGCTTGGGCTCGCGCGCTGCAGCGTAGACCAGTTCGCTCAGCTCGTGCGGCACCACCGGGTCGTGCCGCACGCTGAACCAGATCATCGCTCGCGGTGCAATCCGGTAGGCCACGTCGGCAGGGTGGAACTGGAGGATGGCGTCGGCGCAGGCGAGCGGTGTCCGCAGCTCGCCCCCGCTGCCTTTGAGCGCCCGCCGCTCGGGTGAGGCGACCATCAGCTCCTCGGTCGGGTCCACCAGACGGCCCTGGCCGCCGCGCGCGCGCTCGCGCCGGTCGGCGGCCACGTCCTGGAGGAACTGGAGCCACTCGTACTCGCGGCGCAGGGCGCGCAGCCAGAGCTCGCCATCCCCTACGCCGAAGATCGACGCAGCCGCCTTGACCCGGTCGTCGACGGCCGCGGCGTAGGCGGCGATGCCGCCGCCGACGCTCAGCCCGAAGAGCCCCAGACGCTCGGGGTCGACGTCGGCGCGCGTTTCCAGGTAGCTCAGCCCGCTGCGCACGTCCTCCACCTGGGCCATGGGGTCGATAACCCCCCGCTCCCCCTCGCTCTTGCCCCAGCCCCGGTAGTCGAAGGCCAGCACGCCGTAGCCAGCCGCCACCAGGCCGGGCAGGAAGGTCAGGTAATGGCCCTCCTCCTTGGTGCCCGTGAAGCCCTGGCAGATCACCAGGGCGGGCGCCGGCCCGGCCGCCGGGGCTGGCTGGGGAGGCAGGTACCAGGCGTCGATGCGCGCTCCCGCGCTGTGGAAGCTGACGTGCTCGCGCCCCGCTCTGCCCGGATCGATCTCGCCGCTACTCTCCAACACAGGTTACTCCTTGTGAGTGGTCAGTGGTCAGTGGTCAGTGATCAGTGGTCAGTGGTCCACAGCGAGCGCTCAGCGCCTCCACTCGTAGCTCAGGACTCAGCGCTCAGCACTGCTCGTTGCGCCTGGTGCATGATAGGCATGTGGGAGGGGCGGATTACAGTCCCCCTGGCGGAGGTCAGGCCCTATCGGCGGTGGCGTGGGCGAGCATGGCCCGCCGAGGTAAACGAGTTCTGGCAGCGGAGGAACCAGGACCGGCTCACTTCGACCGCTCTACTATCCTCGGCGTGCTGGCCTCGATATCCGGGTACCTGACCCCAAGGGAGGCGATGGCGTGCAGTAGCCCCCAGAGCAGGGGTCGGAGACTCTCCGGCAGGTCTCGCAGTTCGACCACTTCACCTGGAAGTGATCCGCAGAACGAGTAGTCCAGACCACCAGGATGGCTGACCGCAGTGAGCGAGCGGATTGGTGTGGTGGAACCCAGGACTCGCTCGAGCATCTGTAGGAGGCTGTAGAAGGCCATCCGATCCGCGGGCGTCATTTCTTCCGTCCGAACGAAGACATGGATGGCGCCGGGGATGGCATTCGGGTCTACCAGCACCACGACCGGCGCTCGATCAGAATCACGTCTGATCGAATCGACCGCGGGCAGCGGGATATGCCCGGTCGCCTCTTCCTGCTTGACCAACCCCTCCCACGCAGCTTGTCCCGGTCTCGGTATCTGGTCGGGTCGATCCCCCCGTGCCTCGTATGGTCTTCGCATACCTCGATACCATCCCATACTCCGCCCTGAATACGTTCCCAGCGGCTGCGACAGCATTCAGGCCGCACCTGAGGATGCAAGTCACGGACCAGTGGGTATGTCTTACCTCAATGGTGCGGTGTCAGGTCACCGCGAGAGGAGTGTGGGTGCCGATCGGGTCCCCAGGGCGGAGGCACACACTATGTCCAGTCGAGGTTGGCCCGTCAAGCCTCCGCGGCATTCGGGGTGCGATTCAAAGTGTTGCGCGCGGCGTACTGCTCTCGAAAAGGGGGTGTGGGGGAAGCCCCCAAAGAGAACCCTCTGACTTCGGCGGGCGGTGGGCCAACCAGGGCTCGTGCCCAACCCGGGTAGCCCGCCCAGGCTCCCGCGGGCACCAACGGCGCTCCCCACGCACCGCGCCGAACGGCACCCGCGGCCGGGGTGAGGTTCGGAGGAGTGCCCCGGGAGTGCGGCGGAGCTTGCGGGAGCCTGGGCGGGCTACGTGGTCGGGCGCGAGCGTCCCAGGCCCACCACCCGCCAGGGGGAGAGGGTTCTCTTCGGGGGCTTCTCCATGGGAGTGGACACTTCTCCCTGTGGCCGCCTGCTCTGGGGCTGTTGCGCCCTCCAGAGGGCGGGGCCCATGAGCGCCACCACGAGCAGCCAGACAAAAACGTACCCACTCCTATGG
>JACQUR010000213.1 GCA_016210245.1 Chloroflexota bacterium | reverse complement strand
TGAGGCTGCGAGCTTCAGCGCTGTCCCCAGCCATGCCAACCACCTCGATGTCCGAGGCTTGCTGCAACGCCGCTCGGATCCGGTCGCGCATCCCCGGTTGCGGCTCGACGATGGCGACGCGGATGGGTCGGCCTTCAAGGCATTCCGGCATGTTCCTCCTCCGGCTGGCAATCGACTGAGCTTCCGATCCCCCACTTGCTAACAGCAACATCCGCAGTAGCCCGCCCCAGGCCCGCTCTGGTGGGGCTGCGCACTCGTGATCCTGTTAACCTACTCTTGCGAAGCTCAGGAGTGTGAGGACCAACTTCTCTGGATGGATGTACTGGTTCACGACTCTTGCTCCCCGGCAGACTGCTCCCTGAACTCGTTCTCGGATGTGTATGTGCCCGTGTACCCCTCGGGCCAGAGCACCATGTAGGACTCCTCCTCGTCTGCCCCCTCGTTGTGGAATCGGAGCACGACCGTCGCCTCGGCCAGACGCCCGGACCTCTCCAGGACGTGCAGCACCGTGTCTGCCGCCTGCCGCCGCCAGGGCTGCACGTAGATGTTCATGACACCACCGCCTATGTCTCCGCCGTCCAGCCCTCCGGCGCCGTCCGCGTTCAAGGCCCCCTCCAACAGATCCTCGAGCTGGTGGCGTACGGCGACGTCCGCGGCGGTCGGAGATTGGCCCCGAGTGGGCAACTGAATAATCAGCATCCCCCGTGACGACGGATCCCAGGGGCCTTCGTCCACACCTGAGCCGGCGATCCCAGGCGGTCCATGCATGGTGGTCGAAGCTGCCGAGGTCGCCCCTGGCGAGAGTGCGGCGGGCAGGGAATCGGCGGCTGAGGGGAGATCGAAGCACCCCCGCAGCCGCCGCAGCGTCTCACGAAGGTGCGCGGTAGACCAATCTACCGAGCGCGCGCGGAGCAGCTCTTCTGCGAGGTCCATCGCCCGAAGCATCGCGCCTCCCACAAAGGCGTCCTCCGTCCCGGCCTCGAGTGGAATGGGCACGGCAACCTCCATGTTCAGCTCGCGGTGCCGTCTGGAGAAGCCCTCCTTTCGGATGCCCTGAAAGTCCGTACCGAGAAGCGGACCCGGTACGTGGAAAGCAACACCCAGTACGAAACTCCCGGCTGCTGGCTCGCGCGGCTGGATCCGGTCCAGGCACCTTTCGAGGCGATCGATCGATGCGACAACCGCTTCGTTCTCGCTCGAGTGGCCACCGACGAACTTCATCACGTAGAACATGTTGTGCCCTTTGCCAGCGTGGTCGTCTTGCGCAAAGTCGCTTCGTGCCCAGGGTGCGCTACGGAACTGTCCACCACGTGCGACTGCGCACTCCCGCCCATCGCTCGTGGTTCAAGGGGCCAGGCAGGGTCTCGACCAGTTCTCGCTCGACGGCGAGCACCTCGCTGCGTGTCCCCGAGGAGATGGTCTCCGGTACCTCTTTAGCGCCGATGGCATGCAACTGCCTCTGCGAGTATCTCCGTGCGGGATTCTGGCTGACGCCCCACTTTAGCACCTCGCCAGCCCTGTCGCGGAGGAGGTACAAGTAGGCGGTTGCCGTGCTGGCCCGCGAGTTCCCGTGGCACGTACCAGCGTTGTGAACCAGCCATTGCCCGTCGCCGACGAAGAAGGTGTGAGCCCCTGCGACGGTCAGATTGTACATGCGCTGGGGTTGGTGCTCCAACGCGAGCGCATGGACGATCCCGAAGCCGCCGTCGGACTTGCGCACCCGCAGGCCGGCGGTGAGCGCCTGGGCAGGCATCCAGCCATGCTGGTACACGTAGAAGGGGTGCTCGGGAGTGGTGGTCAACACCTCCCCGTCGATGGCCAGCTTGACCACCTGCTCGTCCTGGTAGGAGATGACCTCGGTGATCGGGTAGAGGCCGAGGCTCCCGGTGCGCTCGTCGTAGGCCAGCACCAGGTCGCCGACACGGAGCGAGGCGATGGGCCGCGGGCCGTCGGCGGTCTGGACCGGGGTGTCGGCGCTGAAGCTGTTGATGGCGCACGAGGCCAGGGTGCCGCCCAGGTTGTCGGCGGCGGAGAGCGTGCCCACCAGCCGCGGGGCCAGCGCCGCCACGGCTTTGCCGAGGCCGAAGCCGGTGAGGCCGGAGAGACAGCCGGTGGCGGCGCTGCGCAGCACCTGGCTGCCGGTGACCTTCTCGCCGCCGAGCCAGCTCGCGGCCAGGTCGAAAGCCACGCTGGACAGGGCTCCGCCCGCGCAGGCCGCCAGCAGCGGGTTCTGGCCGCTCGGGTCGGTGGCGTTGATGGGATCGTTGGCGACGTACGAGTACCTGTTCAGGGACAGCGGGTCGGTATCGAAGCCGGGGAAGGGGTCGCGCTGCAGGAACCGCCCCGTCGCCGGGTCGTACAGCCTCGCCCGCAGGTTCACGAAGCCGGTTTCTCCATCCCGGGGCTCGCCGGTGTACTGGAAGGGCTGGCTCTGCACCCCCGGCGCCACTTGCGTCAGGCTCGCCACCCCGAACTCGTCGCTCTGGTAGGTCTGCACCACCTGGGCGCTGGCATCGGTGATCGCTCGCACCGAGCCCAGGCCATCTTCGTGGTAGACCTCCACGTTGCCGGCGTTGTCCACGGCGTAGGCCAGCCCCAGGCCCCAGACGTACTTGCGCGTCCCGTCGTCCAGCACCACCGGTAGCGAGCCGTTGACGTCGTAATAGGTGACGGTCGAGTTCGCGCCCACGGTGGCGCTCACCCGCTTGCCGTCCCCATCATACCCATAGGTCGAACTCGTGCTGCCGATGGTGGCGGTCTTCACCCGGTTGGCCTGGTCGTACGCAAACGTATCCGGCCCTCGGGCTACCAGATTGCCGTTGCTGTTGACCGTGTAGCTCATCGTCCCGGCCGTGGTGATCCGATCGGCCCGGTCGTAGGAGTAGTTCGTGCCGCTGCCCCGGGTCATCGTCGTGCGGTTGCCCACCCCGTCGTACACGTAGCTCGTGAGCCCGCTCGGCGCTGCCACGCCCGCCAGCCGATACAGATGGTCATAGCCGTACAGAGTGCTGGCCTGGCGGCTGATGGCCAGGCTCACCGTCTGCTCCGGCGCGGTCAGCCCCTCGGCATCGGTGGCGTTCAGCCTCACCGTGTACGTGCCCGTTGCCTGGATCTCCCCCGCCTCATTCTTGCCGTCCCAGGTGAGGCTCTGATCGCCCTTCCCCTGGCTGCGGGTGAGGGTGCGCACCAGGCTGCCCTGGCTGGTGTAGACCGTGGCCGTGACGGTCAGCACGCCCGTTCCGTCGTCCGCCAGGTTGTAGCTGATCGTGGTGCTCTGCCCGGCCAGGGGCACGAAGAGTGTCGGGCTGGCGGTGAGCGCGCGGATGAAGGGGCGGGTGGTGGGGAAGTGCTCGTGGAGCACCTCGAAGCCCTGCTGGCTGATGTGGCTCCAGGCCAGGTCTACCTGCCCGTCGCTCACCTCCCGCCGCACCGTCGGGTAGAGGTTGCCCCCCGAGCTCTCCAGCACCGTCTCGGTGGTGTCCAGGCCCGACTCGGGCAGGTAGCGGCGCCAGGCCAGGTAGCCGTAGCCCCCCGTCTGGGCCGGGTTGGTGTACACCAGGTACAGGTCCCCCCGGTCCACCCCCACGTTCAGGGTGATCCCGAACTTGGTGGTGGGCGTGCCGGTCGGGGGCACCAGCGGCGTCTCGGCATCACCTGCGCCCTGGCGGTAGAGCACGTTGAACTGGTCGGGGGCCGGGCTGTGGTAGGCGACCACGATGCCCTGGTGCTGGCTGTCCGCGGCCGTGCTCAACCCGTAGACGCCCGCGTAGGCTGCCCTGGTCCCTGACGGGACCGTCCAGGCGGCATAGTCCGGCCCCTGCCCCTGCACCTGGGCCTTGCTCCAGTGAAGCTGGCCCGACTGGCTCTCCGTCCAGAACAGGTACAGCCCGTCGCCATCGGCCCCCGCCCCGGCCGGCATGCGGGCCAGGCTGACGTTCCCCGAGAGGCCGGCCACGAGCTGCGTGCCCAGCACATCCGGGCTGGCGCTCGTGCCCTGGGCGTTGACCCAGTTGGCGGGGTTCATCGGGTCGCCTGTGGCGCGGCGGAAGCGCACCTCCCAGCGCGCCTCGGTCCCCGTGCCCTGGTAGACCCAGGCCACGGCTGGCCAGCCATTCCGGTCGATTACCAGGCTGGGACGCTGGCCGTAGGCGGTGCCGTCCAGGGAAACCGGGGTGGCTGTGGCTGAGGGCGAGGGCGCGATGCCCGTGATGTTGTTGCTGCCATCGCGGCTCACTTCGAAGCGCTGGTACCAGATTCCCTCTGACGTCCGGAAGGCTGCATGGAGGAAGCCGTCGGCGCCAAAGCCCCAGGTCGCCTGACTCGGGGCCACGGGCACTCCCACCAGCGTGGTGCTCCACGTAGTGCCACCGTCGTTGGTCCAGTTCAGCCGCAATCCGGGCACGCTGGTCCAGTTGGTCGTGAGCAGCACCAGCTTGCCATAGTCGTCCCGCAGCAGGCGCGCGCTGTTGTTGAGCGAGGTGGCGAACCCCCCGGCGTTGGCATAGACCAGGGTCGGATCGACCGTGACCGGGTAGGTGGCCGCGGCCAGGAAGGCCGGGTCCAGGCGCAGCACCAGCGCGGTCCCGCTGAGGCTGAGGGTGGCCGAGCCGGGCCGTCCCAGGGCGTCGTGGGTCGTGGGGGCCAGCACCTGGAAGATGGGCAGGCCCTGCCCATCCCAGGCCAGGAAGCCCCCCTGGCCGTCGGGCTCGAAGCGCAGCCCGCGCTGCTGCACGGTGAAGACCACCTGGTCGCCGGCCGGGCGGCTGGCCAGCCCCAGCTCCTCCTTCAGGCGGTCGGCATAGCTGGTCCAGCGCACGCTGAGGCTGCCCACCTGGGCGC
>JACQUR010000194.1 GCA_016210245.1 Chloroflexota bacterium | reverse complement strand
GCTACACGCGCGCCAAGTACGGCTTCGACGCCCATACGTGCGGGGTCATGACCTCCAACAAGGAGCAGTCGCCCGACATCGACCTGGGGGTCAGCAAGTCGTAGGAGGCGAAGGCGGGCGAGGATGAGGCCTTCGAGGCCATCGGGGCTGGGGACCAGGGGATGATGATCGGCTTCGCCTGCACCGAAACCCCGGAGCTGATGCCCCTGCCGATCATGCTCGCCCACAAGCTCTGCCGCCAGCTCTCCGCGGTACGTAAGCAGGGCCTGCTGCCCTACCTCCGCCCCGACGGCAAGTCCCAGGTCACGGTCGAGTACGGCTACGGCCGCCCGGTGCGAGTCCATACCGTGGTCCTGAGCGCCCAGCACGACGCGCGCGTCAGCCAGGCGCAGATGAAGGAAGACCTGCGGACCCAGGTTATCGAGCGGGTGGTCCCGGCCGACCTGCGCGACGAGCAGACCCGCATCCTGGTCAACCCCACCGGCCGCTTCGTCCTCGGCGGGCCCATGGGCGACGCCGGGCTCACCGGGCGCAAGATCATTGTGGATACCTACGGTGGGATGGCGCGCCACGGCGGCGGCGCCTTCAGCGGCAAGGACCCGACCAAGGTCGACCGTTCGGCCGCCTACGCCGCCCGCTACGTAGCCAAGAACGTGGTCGCCGCGGGCCTGGCCGATCGCTTCGAGGTCCAGCTCGCCTACGCCATCGGCGTCGCCCGCCCGGTGTCCATCTCGGCCGAGACCTTCGGCACGGGGCGCCTGGAGGACGCCCGGATCGTCGAGTTGATCCAGCGCCACTTCGACCTGCGCCCGGCGGCGATCATCGAGCACCTGCGCCTGCGGCGCCCGATCTTCAAGCCCACGGCCGCGTACGGCCACTTCGGCCGCGTGGACATCGACGCCCCCTGGGAGCTCACCGACAAGGCGGACGCGCTCCGCGCCGAGGCCGGGCTGGACGTGCAGAGCGTGCTGAGCCGGTAGCGCCGCGCGAGGTCGGCCCTCACCCCGACCCTCTCCCAGGGGGAGAGGGGGTAGCTCCCTCTCCCCCTGGGAGAGGGGGTAGCTCCCTCTCCCCCTGGGAGAGGGGGTAGCTCCCTCTCCCCCTGGGAGAGGGTCGGGGTGAGGGCCTGTTCCCTCTCCGAAGAGGCGAGGGTCAGGGCCCGGGTGACTGCCCGGGTGAGGGTTCGACGAAGGCATCCGTGGCCGAGTTGGAGCGCCTGCTCATCACTGGCGCGGCCGGGTTTGTGGGCCGCCACCTGGTCTCCTACCTGGTGGCCACGACCGAGGCCACGATCGTCGCCCTGGTGCGCTCCGCGGGCGGCTCGATCGAGCCGAGCGCGCGGGTGGAGGTGTGCCCCGTCGACCTGCTCGACCGCGCCCGGGTGGCAGAGCTGGTGGCCTCCGTTCAACCAAGCGGGGCGTTCCACCTGGCCGCTCAGTCCTCCGTGGCCGAGTCCTTCGCCCACCCGGCCGAGACGCTGGCGAACAACATCCTCGGCCAGCTCGACCTGCTGGAGGCGCTGGCGGCCCAGCGCAAGCCTGCGCGCGTGCTGGTGGTCGGGTCGAACGAGGAGTACGGCCTGCTGCGCGAGCCCGATCGGCCGGTCGGGGAGCAGACCGAGCTGCGCCCGGCCAGCCCGTACGCGGTGAGCAAGGTGCTCCAGGACGTGCTGGCCTTCCAGTACTACGCGGCGCGCGGCTTGCCCACGGTCCGCGTGCGGCCGTTCAACCACACCGGGCCCGGGCACGACGAGCGCTTCGTGGTGCCGGCGCTGGCCAAACAGGTCGCGGAGATCGAGGCGGGGACGCGGGATCCGGTGGTGCGCGTCGGCAACGTGGAGGTGGAGCGCGACTTCACCGACGTGCGGGACATGGTGCGCGCCTATCACCTGGCCCTCCAGGCGGGCGAGCCGGGCGAGGTGTACAACCTTGGGAGCGGGCGCGCGGCCAGCATTCGCGAGTTGCTCGACCTGCTCGCGGCTGCCAGCCGGGTTCGCTTCCGCGTCGAGGTCGACCCGCATCGGCTGCGGCCCACCGATGTGCCCAGGCAGTTGTGCGATGCCTCCCGATTTCGCGCGCTCACCGGCTGGCGCCCCGAGATTCCCTTCGAACAGACCGTGCTCGATACCCTGAACTACTGGCGGAGGCGAGTGCTGAGTGCTGAGTGCTGAGTCCTGAGTGCTCGGTCCTCACTCAGGACTCAGCACTCAGCACTCAGCACTTGAGGAAAGGGGTACCCGTGAGAGTCCTGATCACCGGCATCACCGGCATGGCCGGAAGCCACCTGGCGGAGTATGTGGTCGACCTGCCGGACGTGGAGGTGTTCGGCACCTTCCGCTGGCGCAGTCGGCTGGAGAACCTGGGCGAGCTGGCCGCACGGGGCAAGCTGAACGTGCTCGAAGGCAAGACCATCGCCAGCGCGCAGGCGTTGCGGGAGCACGTCCGGCCGGGCGTGGTGACGCTGGTGGAGTGCGACCTCCAGGACGCCTTCTCCACCCGGCGCCTGGTTGACTGCGTGTACCCAGACCGCATCTTCCACCTGGCAGCCCAGAGCTTCGTGCCCACCTCGTTCAGCGCGCCCGCCCAGACGCTTAGCATCAACGTGCTCGGCCAGGTCAACCTGTTCGAGGCGATCCTCCAGGCCGGACTGAAGCCGCTGATCCACGTGGCCGGCAGCAGCGAGGAGTACGGGCTGGTCTACCCGCACGAGGCGCCGATCAAGGAAACCAACCCCCTGCGCCCGCTCTCGCCCTACGCGGTCAGCAAGGTCGCCCAGGAGGTGCTGGCCATCCAGTACTTCCGCAGCTACGGCCTGCAGGCCATCGTCACCCGCGGCTTCAACCACACCGGCCCACGCCGCGGCCAGGTGATGGTGACCTCCAGCTTCGCCAGGCAGATCGCAGAGATCGAGGCGGGCCTGCGCGAGGCGGTGGTCGAGGTGGGCGATCTGAGCTCCAGGCGCGACTGGACCGACGTGCGCGACGTGGTCCAGGCCTACTGGCTGGCTCTGGAGCGCTGCACACCCGGAGAGGTGTACAACGTCGGGAGCGGCACGGCGCGTACGGTCAAGGAGATGCTGGAAGTGCTGCTGGGCCTCACCTCGGTGCAGGTCCGGGTGGAGCCGGTCCAGGAGAAGCTACGCCCCTCGGACGTGAAGCTGCTGCTGGCGGACGCGAGCAAGTTTCGCGCGGCCACGGGCTGGGAGCCCCGTACCCCCTTCGAACAGACTATGGCCGACCTGCTGAACTACTGGCGCGAACGGGTCGGCAGGGTTGCACACGGGTTGGAGGTTGAAGGTTGAAGGTTGAAGGAGTAAGGTAGAAGCAGACTCCAACCCCCAACCCCCAACCTTCAACCTCCAACCTCCAACCTCCAACCTGTTCCAACCAGCGACAAGGGAATGATGCTGTACGATCCTTACCCGCGACACGAGATCAAGTTTGGGACTGACGGCTGGCGCGCGATCATCGCCGAGGAGTACACCTTCGACAACGTGCGCGTATGTGCCCAGGCTGTAGCCGACTACCTCATCGCCGCCGGCAAGGCCGAGGCCGGCCTGCTGGTGGGCTACGACACCCGCTTCGCCTCGGAGCGTTTCGCCGCCGCCGTGGCGGAGGTGGTGGCCGCCAACGACATCGACGTCGTGCTCCTCGACCGCCCTCAACCCACGCCGGTGGTCTCCTTCGGCGTGACCCATCGCCAGTGCGGCGGGGGCGTGGTCATCACCGCCAGCCACAACCCGGCGCCCTACAACGGCTTCAAGTACAAGCCGGACTTCGGCGGCTCCGCCCCGCCCGAGATCGTCGCCCAGCTCGAGGCGCACATCGGACACATCCAGGGCGGCGGCAAGATCAGGCGGCTGCCGCTCCAGGAGGGTCTGCGCTCGGGCAGGATCGCCTACTACGATCCCTCGCCGGCCTATCTCGAACAGCTCGGGCGGCTGGTGGACCTGGAGGCCATCAAGCAGGCCGGGCTGACCATCGTCGCCGACGCCATGTACGGCGCGGGCGCGGGCTACTTCGAGCGGCTGTTGAGCGGCGGCAAGACCCGGGTGATCGGCATTCGCCAGGAGCGCAACCCGATCTTCCCCGGCATCAATCCCGAGCCCATTACCCCCAACCTGGCCGAGCTGTTCGCGGCGGTGCGCGCCCATGGCGCCGACCTCGGCCTGGCAACCGACGGCGATGCCGACCGCATCGGCCCCGTGGACGAGCGCGGCGACTTCGTCAACCAGCACCAGACCTTTGCCCTGCTGCTGCTCTACCTGCTGGAGGTGCGCGGCCAGCGTGGGCCGGCGATCCGCTCTGCCACCATGACCTCGGCCGGCGACCGCCTGGCGAAGCAGTTCGGCGCCCCCGTGATCGAAACCGCGGTGGGCTTCAAGTACATCGGCCCCCGGATGATGGAAACCGACGCCATCCTGGGTGGCGAGGAGAGCGGCGGCTTTGGCTTCCGCGGCCACATCCCCGAGCGCGACGCGCTCCTGGCCGGGCTGTTCCTGGCCGACCTGGTGGTCAAGCTGCAGCGCCCGCTCTCCCAGGTGCTCGAGTACCTGCGCCAGAAGGTGGGGCCGTTCGCGTACGATCGCCTCGACCTGCACTTCCCGGCCCAGGAGCGGGAGGCGATCGCCCAACGGGTCGCGACCACCCGCCCGTCGGAGTTGGCCGGCAGCCGCGTGACCGAGATCAGCACCATCGACGGCTACAAGTTCTACACCGAGGACGGGAGCTGGCTGCTGATCCGCTTCTCCGGCACCGAGCCGCTGCTGCGCATCTACGCCGAGACCAGCTCCCCCGAGCGGGTCAAAGAGTTCCTGGAGGCGGGACGGGGTATCGCGGGCGTATGAGTGCTGAATCGCACGAGCAAGGTCCGGCGCACCGTGGCCGCAGGAAGGGCCAGTGTGGAGCCCCTTCATCATCGGCGAATCGGCACACAAGCCTCATGAACCGCACCCGCGTCGGATCGGCGGCTTGACGGCCAGGGTCCCCGAATTGTACGCTCCGTACAGGAGGCACCTGGATGGTTCGCGTCAGCAGCAGCGAAGCACGAGAGGACTTGTCTGCGCTCCTCAATCGCGTCGCCTTTGGTAAGGAGCGAGTCATCTTGACCCGTCGGGGCAAGGCGCTTGTAGCCGTGATCCCCGTTGAGGACTTTGCCTTGCTGGAGCAACTCGAAGACCTGGTGGATCTGGAGGAGGCCCGCAAGGCCTTGGCCGACCCGGCGAACCAGGAGCGCATTTCCTGGGACAAGGTCAAGGTGGATCTGGGGCTGTAGACCAGCGACGTGGCCTACAGCGTCGTCTTTCTTCTATCGGCTGCCCGCGAACTTGCCTCGCTTCCGAAAGATGCTCAGCGCCGCATCGCCCGCCGGCTCGACAGCCTCGCCGAGAACCCACGTCCGCCCGGAGCACAGGCGCTTCAGGGCAGCGAACGGATGCTCCGCCTCCGGGTTGGCGACTACAGAGTGCTTTACCAGGTCGAGGACGCTGTGCGTGAGGTGCTTGTGGCCAAAGTTGGACATCGCCGGGAAGTCTATCGGAGGACGTGATGATCGACCTTGACATGCCCCAGGACTACTCAGCGTTGGATCCGGCCAATATGCTCGGCCGTATCCTGGAGATGGACCGCCAGATAGCCGAGGCGTGGCGCCTGGCCGGCGAGTTGGCGTTGCCGCCGGCCTACCGGGGTGCGCGGGCGGTGCTGGTGCTGGGCATGGGCGGCTCGGCCATCGGCGGCGACCTGGCACGCACCTTTGCTGCCCGCGACGCCCGCGTGCCGATCCTGGTTTCCCGCGAGTACGCCCTGCCGGGCTGGGTCGGCCCGGACACGTTGATCATCGCCAACAGCTACTCGGGCGGTACCGAGGAGACGCTGGGCGCCACGGAGCAGGCGCTGGCCCGGGGCGCGCTGGTGCTGGCCGTGACCACGGGCGGCCGGCTGGCGCAGATGGCCGGGGAGCGCGGCTTCTCGCTGCTGCGCTTCAGCTATCCCGCCCAGCCGCGCGCGGCCCTGGGCTACTCCCTGTTCCTGCTGCTGGGCGTCCTGGTGAAGCTGGGCCTGCTGCCGAGCGAGGGCATCGACCTCGGCAGCGCCCAGGAGGCCATTCGCCAGACCGTGGCGCAACTACGGCCGGGAGTGCCCACCGCTCAGAACCGGGCCAAGCAACTGGCCCAGGCGCTGCGCGGCAAGCTGCCCGTCGTCTACGGCGGGGGCATCCTGGCAGAGGTGGCGCGGCGCTGGAAGGGGCAGTTCAACGAGAACAGCAAGCAGTTCTCGTTCTTCGAGCAGTTGCCGGAGCTGAACCACAACGCGGTGGTGGGCTACCAGTTCCCGCGCGAGCTGGTGGGCGACATCGTCGTGCTGATGCTCAGCTCGGCGCTCAATCACCCCCGCCTCCTGGTGCGCGAGCAGGTCACGCGCGAGCTGCTGACTCGAGCGGGCGTCCGCTGCGAGGTGCTGGAGGCCTCCGGCCAGGGCGAGCTGGCCCACCTGGTTTCGTCCATCGTCCAGGGCGACTTCGTGAGCTACTACCTGGCCCTGCTCAACGGCATCGACCCCTCCGCCGTCGAGGTGATCGACTACCTCAAGGCCCGACTGGCGGAAGTGGGACCGAGGTGAACGATGAGCCGTGCGGGGAAGGGGCGGGGCATGCCCTGCCCCTTCCCCGCACGGCTCATCGTTCACCTCGCCTTGACCCGGCGCCCGCGAGTTGGTAGTATTGTTATCTAGCCAGGGCAAGTAGCTCAGATGGTTAGAGCGCCACGTTGACATCGTGGAGGTCGGAGGTTCGAGTCCTCTCTTGCCCACCTGCGCGCTCGCCGTGCCTCTGCCCGTGGCATTGGGCTGGGCGGGCGCGGCGAAATAGCGGATCGGTGAGGACCGGGACGAGTAGCCAGCGCCCTCGACCCTCAGAGAGCGGACGGGCGGTGCGAGTCCGCGGCGAGTCTGGCGAAAACCCCCCGCGAGCTGGCTCCTGAAACGTCGCCCGGCGCGACGGAGTAAAAGAGCCCGGATGCCCCGTTAGCGGCACCTCGAGCCTGTTCGCCTGCTGGTGGACAGGAAAGCTGGGTGGAACCACGAAACCCCTTCGTCCCGCGTGCGAAGGGGGTTTTTGTTTAAGCAGTCGGTCGTTAGCAGTCAGTGGCCACTCCTGGCCACTGACTGCTGACTACCGACCACTGATAGCTCGGGAGGGGAGCATGTCACACAACGGCCAGCACGATCGACTCGCCCATGCCGTGGACGTGGACACGCTGCGCCACAGCGCGGCCCACGTTATGGCCAAGGCGGTCCAGCGGCTCTTTCCAGGCACCAGGCTGGGCATTGGGCCAACCATCGAGCACGGTTTCTACTACGACCTGGACATTCCCCGCGCCCTGACGCCCGAGGACCTGCCTCGCATCGAGGCGGAGATGCGCCGCATCGCCGAGGCGGACGAGCCGTTCGTCCGCCGAGAGGTCTCTCGCGAGCAGGCGATGGAGCTGTTCCGACAGCGCGGCGAGCCGTACAAGGTCGAACTGCTCCAGGACATCCCGGACGAGCAGGTCTCGCTCTACCGCACGGGCGACGACTGGGAGGACTTGTGCCGCGGCCCGCACGTGCCGTCCAGCAAACACCTGCAGACCTTCAAGCTGTTGAACGTGGCCGGGGCGTACTGGCGAGGCGACGAGCACCGTCCGGCCCTCCAGCGCATCTACGGCACCGCCTGGGCCACCCAGGAGGAGCTGGACAAGCACCTCTGGCGCCTGGAGGAGGCGCGCAAGCGCGACCACCGCAAGCTAGGGCGCGAGCTG
>JACQUR010000192.1 GCA_016210245.1 Chloroflexota bacterium | reverse complement strand
GTGCAGCGTGACCAGGATCAGCCGTCCGCCAGGTTCCGCGCCGGGCGGGGTGGGCAGCGCCTCCAGTTGGCGGCTCTTGCTGACGGCCAGCAGCGCGTCGACCACCGTGTTCCCGGTGACCACGATGCGCTCGTCCGGCACGCCTTCGGCCAGCAAGCTGCGGCGGGCGCGCTCGGTCGGCGCGAAGTGCAGGTCGGCCAGCACGGTGGCCAGGTGGCGGTTGATCTCCTCCGGGAACGGGTTGTAGCGGTCGTAGCTGCGCAGCCCGGCCTCCACGTGGCCCACAGGGATGTGCTCGTAGAAGGCGGCCAGGGCGCCGACGAAGGTGCTGGTGGTATCGCCCTGCACCACCAGCAGGTGCGGCCGCACCTGGCGCAGCGCCTCGGTGGTCGCCTGCAGCGCGCGAGCGGTGAACTCGGGCAGCGTCTGGCCGTGCTGCATGAGGTCGAGGTCGATGTCCGGCTCGATGGCGAAGATGTCGAGCACCTGGTCGAGCATCTCGCGGTGCTGGCCGGTCACGACCACCACCGGCTCCACCCAGGGAGTGTCGTGCAGGCGGCGCACGACCGGGGCCAGCTTGATGGCCTCCGGACGCGTGCCGAAGAGCGTTACAACCCGCAGGCGCTCTGGCATCTAATACCCAGTCCTCATGCCGGCGCCCCGACGCCCGGGATTGCCGCGCGGCGGCGGCCGTCGCCCAGCCGCGTGAGCCTGAAGCCGGCCTCGGTCCAGCGCTCCACGGACAGGAAGTTGCGCGTGTCCACCACCTCGAGCCGCCGCACCAGCGGGGCCAGCATGGACGGGTCCAGGTCCGCGTAGGCCTGGTGGTCCACCAGCAGCACCAGGCAATCGGCGCCCACGGCCAGCTCCTCCACCGAGAGGTCCGCGGCTACCATGGCGTCGTGCAGGCGCACCTCGGCGCCCGCGTGCTGCAGGTGCTCCACCACCTCCGCGGCCGGACTCTCGCGGGTGTCGTCGACGTTGGCCTTGTAGGTCATGCCCAGGGTCACGATCCGCCGTCCGGCCAGACCCCCGAGCACGTCGGCTACCAGGTCGGCCACGTGCAGGGGCATGGCGTCGTTGACCGCGCGGCTGGCGGTGATGAGCGGCGTGAACCGGGGCGCGGCGCCGACGACAAACCACGGGTCCACGGCGATGCAGTGGCCGCCCACGCCGGGCCCTGGGCGGAGGATCTGCACGCGCGGGTGGCGGTTGGCCAGCTCGATCGCCTCCCAGGCGTTGACGCCCAGGTGCCTGGCCACGAGCGCGAACTCGTTGGCCAGGGCGATGTTGACGTCGCGGTAGGTATTCTCCATCAGCTTCACCAGCTCGGCCGTGGTGGCATCGGTCAGGAAGACCTCGCCCTGGACGAAGCTGGCGTAGAGGTCCCGCGCCGTCTCGGCCGAGGCGCGATCCACGCCGCCGATCACCCGGTCGTTGTGGACCAGCTCGTGGAGCACGTTGCCGGGTAGGATGCGCTCCGGACAGTGGGCCAGCAGGAAACCCTGGCCGGCCTGCAGCCCGGAGCCTCGTTCCAGGATCGGGCCCACCACCTCCGCGGTCGTCCCGGGCGGGGAGGTCGACTCCAGGATCACCAGGTTGCCGCGCTTGAGGACGGGGGCGACCGATTCCGCCGCCGCGGCCACGAAGCGCAGGTCAGCGCGCTTGTTGGCCAGCCCGCGCACGGGGGTAGGAACGGCCAGGATGAAGGCCTCGGCCGGCTGCGGGCGCGCGCAGGCCACGAGCCGGCCGGAGGCGACCCCCTGAGCGACCAGGGTGTCCAGGCCCGGCTCGCGGATGATGGTACACCCACGGGCCAGGGCTTCCAGGACGCGGGGATTGGTGTCCACCCCGATCACGGAGTGCCCCGCGGAACTCAGGACGGCCGCGATTGGCAGACCGACGTAGCCGAGGCCGACGACACACACGCGCGCCATGGCTGGCTACCCCTCCACTCCCTTCACCTTCAGTCACCCCGTCCTGTCAGGAGGTCCCGCACGGGCGCAGCATCCACCTGCACGCGCCGGCCGGTGGCCACGCTCTCCACGACAGCCAGCGTGGCCAGGGTGCTGAGCACCACCTCCTCGAAGGGCAGGGGCGGCGGGCCGCCGTGGCGCAGCAGCTCTACCAGAGCCGCCATCTCCGCACGGTGGCCCTTGTCCTGGCCGGCGACGCGGATGCGCCGCACCCTGCCGCCCCGGTAGAGCAGCGCCTCGTGAAAGTCGTCGATCGTGGCCGCGCGGCCATCGCCGGTGACCTCGATCCGCTCCTTGGGTAGGGCCGAGTCGGCGTTGGCCAGGTACAGGACCGTGCCCAGCGAGCCATCGGCAAAGCGGATGGTGGCACACACGTTGTCCCCGCTGTAGCGCCCGCTCTCCGGCAGGAGGTGGGCATCGACCTCCACGGGTGGGCTGCCGACGAGGGAGTGCAGCAGGTCCACGAAGTGGCAGGCCTCGCCCAGGATCCGGCCACCCCCTTCGACCGGGTCCTGGGTCCAGTGGTCGCGCGGCAGGAAGCCGGCGTTGACCCGCGCCAGCAGGACCAGTGGCTCGCGACGGCCGCCGAAGTGCGCGCGCACGGCCTGGGTCAACGATGAGAAGCGGCGGTTGAAGCCCACGAGCAGCGGACGCTGGGCCCGCGCCTGCGCCGCTACCACGCGCTCCAGCTCGTCCAGGCTGAGCGCCAGCGGCTTCTCCACGAAGACCGTCTTGCCCGCCTCCAGCGCGCGCACGGTGAGCGGCGCGTGCTGGTCGTGGCGGGTGGCGATCACCACCGCGTCGGTCTCTGGATCGGCGAGCAGCTCGCCGGCCTCGCTAGCGCAGAAGGCAAAGCCCAGGCGGCGGCCAACGGTGCGGGCGGAGATGCCGCTGGCGCTGGCCACGCCGCGCCAGCGCACCTGCTTGCCACCCGCGGCCTGGAGCGCGGGCAAGAGCACGCCCGTGGCGAAGTTGCCCACCCCGATCACGCTGATGCCCGGCGTGTCCACCGCGGGCGCCGTCGAGCCGGCCGGCTGGAGGGCCACCCGCCGCGTCGCAGGCGCCGGCTGCTCCGGGTAGGTGAAGAGCACGCCCAGCGAGGGCTCGCCGGTGCGCCCCTCGACCAGGGCATAGGCCTCCTCCGCTCGCTCCAGGGGGAAGCGGTGGGTGATGAGCGGGGCCACGTTGACGCTCCCCCTGGCCAGCAGCTCCAGGAACGCCTCCATGTTGCGGCCCTCGGTCCAGCGCACGTAGCCGATGGGGTAGTCGACGCCATGCTCCTCGTAGGACGGGTCGTAGCGCCCCGGGCCGTAGGAGCGCGACAGCCGCAGGTCCAGCTCCTTCTGGTAGAACGGCTCGCGCGGGATGTGCATCCCAACCGCGCCCACCACCACCACCCGGCCGCGGTCGCGGCAGAGGGCGGCCGCCAGCTCGATCGGGTCGTTGGAGCTGGTGGCCGCAGTGATGAGCACCGCGTCGACGCCGCGCGGGGCGAAGACGTGGACCTGGCGCTCGACGTCTGCACCGCGGACGATGGCGCAGTCGACGCCCAGCTCCTCGGCCAGCCGGCAGCGCTGGGGGCTGAGGTCGATGCCCACGACGCCGCAGCCCGCCGCGCGCAGGAGCTGGGCGGCAAGCTGGCCCACCAGGCCCAGACCGATGACCGCCACCCGCTCGCCGAGCTGCACGTCGGCCTGGCGCACGCCCTGGAGGGCGATGGCGCCCACGGTGGTGAACGCTGCCGCCTCCAGACTCACGCCCTCGGGCACCGGCACGCAGAGCTGCTGGGGCACGTACACCAGCTCGGCGTGATTGGCGTAGCCGGCCCCAGCGCAGGCGACGCGCTGGCCCGGCGCGAATTGGCCGGCCGCCTCGACGCCCACCTCCATGACGATGCCGGCCGAGCTGTAGCCGAGCGGCCGGCTTACGTCCAGCCGCGCGGCCACCCGCTCGCGCGCCGCGGCAATGCCCTCGCGCTGCGCCACCTCCAGCACCCGGCGCACCTGGTCAGGCCTGGCGAGCGCCTTGCCCACCAGGCTCTTGCGCGCCAGCTCGCGGCTGGTGCGCTCGGTGCCAGCGCTGATCAGCGAGTAAGCGTTGCGGACGAGCATACCCTCCGCTCGGGCGACCGG
The DNA here is from genome assembly GCA_016210245.1 of Chloroflexota bacterium. GTDB lineage: Bacteria > Chloroflexota > UBA6077 > UBA6077 > JACQUR01 > JACQUR01. The sequence continues at coordinate 1,327 of JACQUR010000192.1, read as the reverse complement.
CGGTGGGACATCGGCTGCTTCCAGGCCGCCCGTCCGGCTATTCTGGAGCACCACTTTCATGATCTCACGTGCATCCTGCGAGGCCTCAATACATGGTATCGCTCGTGAGGAGACGTGTACCACGGAGACACGGAGACACGGAGTTTTCTCTAAGAAGACTCCGTGTCTCCGTGTCTCCGTGGTGAACGGTCCTCTGCAGCGGCGCTGAGATACCAGGCCACCGTCTCTCGTATTCCCTGGCGCAGGTCGACGCGCGGCGCGTAGCCCAGCGCGCGCACGCGCGAGATATCGGCCGCCCAGCGATCTGCATCACCCGGTCGCACGGCGCCCGTGAAGCGAAGCTGCGGGTCCAGCCCCAGCGCGGCCGCAACCTCGCGGGCCAACTCCAGCGTAGAGCAGGTCTCGCCGGTGGCGACGTTGTAGGTCTCGCCCGCCAGCGCGCCACGCGCGGCGATGAGCAGCGCGGCCTGCGCCACGTCGGTGACGTAGGTAAAGTCACGCTCCTGCGTGCCATCCCCGAGGATGGTCAGCACTTCCGGGTTACGGTGCAGTCGATCGATGAGGTCGTACACCACCTGCTTGCGCTGGCGGGGGCCATAGACCGAGAACAGGCGCATCGAGGCCGCTCGCAAGCCATACAGGCGGGCGTACACCGCCACATAGCGCTCCGAGGCCAGCTTGCTCACGCCGTAGGGACTCACCGGGTCGAGGGGCGCCGACTCGGCGATCGGGAGCTCGCGCGGCGCCCCATAGACGGTCGCGGACGATGCGAACACCAGGGGGGTAGCCAGCCGGTGGAGCCTCAAGCACTCCAGCAGTCGGATGGTCGGGTGCAGGTTCCGTTCGAAATCGAAATAGGGATCCTCGACCGAGGGCGGCACGTACCCGCTGCCCGCCAGGTGGAAGATCGTGTCGAAGCGGCCGCTGCGGAGGAGGCTGGCGAAGGCGTCCGTGCCGACCCGCGCCTCGATCACCTCGAGGTTGGAGAGCCCATCCTGGTGCTCGCAGCGGCCGGTGGCCACCTCGTCGACCACGGTGACCTGGGCTCCCTCGGCCAGCGCGGCCTCGGCCAGGTGGGAGCCAATGAAGCCAGCGCCGCCGGTGATGAGAACCCGCCGATGCTCCCAGGTAGCAACCACCTTCAGGCACACGCTCCAGGCCGAATGATCGCCAGGCACGCCCACGACACGTAGCCCGCCGCGCACGTACTCTACCGCTCGGCCAGAACCGGGGTCAAGGAGCCCGGACAAAAACTGAGTCCATGGTAAGCAGTGCGGGGTCGGCGGGGGGCACCCCGGCCCCCGCCACCCCCCCCAGCCCACCCAGG
>JACQUR010000191.1 GCA_016210245.1 Chloroflexota bacterium | reverse complement strand
GGTCTACGGCGAGAGCACCAATGGCAAGCTGCCGCTGGCCATGCACCCCAACGAGGTGCTGGACGGCGCGCTGGTCAGCGGGAACTTCCTCTTCGGCTGCCAGCGCAACCGCACCTACCTCTACCAGAACAGCGCGCTGCTGGAGGAGCTGTACGCGCTCGACGGGCGCGAGTTGAGCCTGGCCGGGGTGATCCTCGTGCCCTCCATGTGCCACACCCTGCCCGAGAAAGAGCGGGTGGCGTCGTTCGCGGCCAAGACCGCCATGCTGCTGGGCGCCAACGCGGCCATCCTGACCCAGGAAGGCGCTGGCCACGGCATGGTCGACCTGATGCTGCTCTGCAACCGCTGTGAGCGCCTGGGCATCAAGACCGTGCTGATGAACAGCGAGAACACCGACGCCGAGGGCACGGACACTGGCTTCATCTACTATGTACCCGAGGCCGACGCGCTGATCAGCACCGGCAAGACCGAGGAGCGCATCGCCCTGCCGGCCATGGAGCGCGTGATCGGCGGCGACCTGCTCGACCTGGAGGGCGTGCTGCAGCGCCCGGAGGAGGCGTTCGTCACCTCCCTCCGCCCGCTCTGCTGCGCCACCAGCCAGATCGGCGCCAATCGCCTGACCGCGCTGCAGTACTGATCCATAATGATGGGAAGTACCTGTGGGCAGGGCGGCGCGCGCCCTGCCTACGGGTACTTCCCATCGTGGACCTACTTCAGAGCCGCACAAAGTAGCTCTCGCAGGCCAGGTCCAGCAGGTCGGCGCCCAGGGTGGGGGGCACGCTGGTGTAAGCAGCGATGTTGATCAGTTGGTCCACCAGGTCGCGGGGGTGGCAGGAGCGTGGCTCGAGGCCCTGGCGGGCGCAGTATTGGAGCACGCGCTCCACGGCGCCCAGATCGAAGGGGATGCCGCGCGCCTCGCACACGCGGGCAAAGATCTGGGCGTACTCGTCCGGGCTGGGGTTCGGTACCTCGATCTTGTAGCGGATGCGGCGCAGGAAGGCCTCGTCCACCAGGCCGCGGGGCTCCATGTTGGTGGAGAAGATGACGAGCTGGTCGAACGGGATGGCGATCTCCTGGCCCGTGCGCAGGTTCAGGTAGTCCACCCCCTTCTCCAGCGGAACGATCCAGCGGTTGAGCAGATCGCGGGGCGAGATCAACTGACGCCCGAAGTCGTCGATCAGCAGCATGCCGCCGTTGGCCTTGAGCTGCAGCGGCGCCTCGTAGTAGCGGCTCGTCTCGCTGTAGACCAGGTCGAGGGAGGCCAGGATCAGTTCGCCTCCGACGATCACCACCGGCCGTTGTGAGAGCACCCAGCGGCGGTCGGTGGCGTCGGGTCGCCGCTCGGCCTGCTCGATCACCTGGTGGTAGGTCGGATCGAAGACCTTGACTACCTGGGCGTCGTACACGACCGCGTGCGGGATGTGGATGGCGCCGCCGAGCAGCCGGGCCGCGGTCTCGGCCAGGGAGGTCTTGCCGTTGCCCGGCGGGCCGAACAGGAAGATGGAGCGGCCCGAGTTGATGGCCGGGCCAAGCTGGCTCAGCAGCCGGGCAGGAGTCACCAGGTGGGCGAAGGCGTCGGCGACCTGCTCGCGCGTGACCACCACGCCGCGGATCGATTGTGCCTGCACGGCCTGCTGGTAGGTGGCCAACGGCACGGGCGCTACGCCCACGTACGCGCTGCGCTCGATCAGCTCCTGCGCCTTGGCGTAGCCCTTGTTGGTCAGGGTGTACTCGTACGTGGCGGCCATGATGGACGCGCCGCTCTTGACCTCGACCAGGATCTGGCGCTTCAAGTTGTCCAGCACCTTGTCGGTCACGTTGACGAAGGGCAGGCCGACGCGGCGCGCCACCTCGCCGCCCGTGACCGTCCCGGCGTAGTACACCACCTTGAGCACGAGGTCAGAGAGGAAGGGGAGTCCAAGTCCCGTGTCCTCGATGCTCCGTAGCTCGGGCGGAGTGAAGACCAACGCCTGAGTGCCTGGTCCCGCGACCGGCATACGAATGTCCTCCTTTGCGAAGTGGCCAGTGGCCAGTGGTCAGCCATCAGCCGGCTGGTGCGTGTGGGACGGTCGGCGACAGCGAGCCTGGATTGTAGCACCACCTGGGAAAGCAGCGGCCTCGCCTGCGCGTCCGCTCCCACGGTCCCAGTCTGTCCGAGCCGCGACCGTGAGGGAGCGCGGACCCGGGGTCTGCGCTCCCTCACGGTCGCGGCTCGGACAGACACGCGCAGGCGTCTCGCCTGCGCTCCCAGGGGCCTCGAACCTGTGACGTTCGACACACTTCTTCCGATTGCCTGGACAAACCTGGGGAAAAGGTACCGAAGGGTCTTGACACCCTCTGTTGCAAAGAGTAGCGTACGGGAGCCGACGTGGGCGCCCGAGCGCGAGGCGAAAGCGACCGCGGCCGGGCGATCAGTTCAGGCGTGTCTTCTAATCTGCCGCGCGTGGCGGCGCCGCGATGGCGGCCTAGACTGGCTCATTCTGCTGTTGTCTCCACTGCGGTCTGGTCCAGGCGGAAGTCCTACACCTGTCCATCGGTTACCATCCACGACGCCGTAGGCGGAGCCTGCGGCGTTTTGCCACTTGCAGAGGCGAGGAGGACTGGTCGTGAACACGGGCAGCAGCATCAAGAGAGTGAGCCAGGTCCAGGTGTGGCTATCACTCCTGGGACTGTTCGCGGTCGCAGTCGCGGCGCTCTGCACCGGGGCGCCGGCGGCCGCCGTGGCCCTGGCCGAGGCCACGGCCACGGCGGCGACGGGCACACCGACCGCCACCAGCGTGCCGACGCCGCTCCCCAATCCCAGTCCCACCGCCACTCCAGCTTCGTCGCCCACGGCCACGGCCACGGCTGTGGCTTCAGCAACGGTCGCCTCGACCGCCACCGCGACCAGCACCCTCACGGCCACGGCCAACCCGACCGCCACCGGCGCACCAACGGCCCCGGCCACTTCCACGGCGACGGTGACCGCCGCGGCCACCTCCACCGCCTCGGCGACCGGGACGATCGTGCCGAGCGCCACGGCCAGTGCCGTGGCAACGGCAACCCCGACGCCGACGTCGACCGGCACTCCCACGGCAACCGCCACGTCCACGTCGACGGCCACGCCGACCGCGCTGCTCACCGTGACCGCCACGCCGACTGCCCTGCTCACCGTGACCGTTACCCCGGTGCCAACCCCGAGCCCGGCGCCAGCAGCCGTGCTCGCCTTGCCTACCCCCGGCCCGGGCAGTGGCCCGAGCTTGCTGCAGCGGCTCTTCCTGCAGAGCGTCGATTGGTTCTACCGGCAGCGCGCCGACGCCAGGGGCCGCCTGCCCGAAGGCGCCCTGGAGCGGGCGCGCGCGCAGGAGGCCCAGCTCAAGGCCCGGGGCGCCCTGCGCACCGCCAGCCAGAGCGAGCGCCGGGCGCTCTCGGCGCCCCCGGGCATGGGCTCGTCCGTCGAGAGCGCCTGGGTACCGATCGGCCCGGCGCCCATCAGCGTGTCTGGCAGCGCGTACCGCCTGGCGGGCCGAGTGCAGTCCCTGGCCCTGGTTAGCTCGCAAACCTGGTATGCAGTAACCGCGCTGGGCGGCGTCTGGAAGACGGTCGATGCGGGCGTGAACTGGACGCCCCTGACCGATCGGCAGCCCAGCCTGGCGGGCACCACGCTCGTCCTGGACCCCTTCGACACGGCACGGAAGCTGTGGGTAGGCACCGGCGAGGCGCACTGCAGCCAGGACTCGTACTACGGGGCCGGCGTGCTCGAGTCCACAGACGGTGGCGCCACCTGGACCCGGTATGGAGCGTCGGTCTTCCGCGGCGCCGCGCTGGCCAGGCTGGCCGTCGACCCGACCTCGAACGTGGGCGCGCGCACGCTGTGGGCGGCGGCCAACGCCTGCATCGACGACCCGCGCGCCGCGGGGCTGACGCTGAACACCGGCCTGGCCAGGAGCACCGACGACGGCCAGACCTGGTCGTTCATCAGCGATGGGAACATCGGCGGCGCGTCCAGCACGCGCGCGCAGTTCAGCGACGTCGTCGTGAGCGCGAATGGCACCGTCTTCGCCGCCCGCTTCCACGAGGCCAGTACGGCCGATGTGGCCAAGCAGGGCATCTACCGGATGAAGCAGGGGGAGAGCACCTTCACCAAGCTGACCGAGGGGTTGCCCACCAACTGGTCCCTGGTGGGCCGCATCCAGTTGGCCCTCGCGTGCGACCACCCGTACACGAACTGCCTGGACAGCGCCACCTGGCTGTATGCGACCATGGAGGACGCTTCCAACGGCGGGTTACTGGGCGTCTTCCGCTCTACCGATGGCGGCGACCACTGGGCGCTCACGACGCAGGCGGATACGCAGCGCCAGTGGTTCCACAACAGTTCGGTCACCGTGGACCCCACTAACCCGAACGTGGTCTACGTGGGGGGGCCAGACCTGTTCAAGTCCACCACCGGTGGCGCCACGTGGAGCAACCTCACCTCGAACGCCGACGGCACGCCCAGGATCGCGGGGCGGCCAATTCAGGATTTCCACGCCCTCGCCGTGCTGCCGTTCGACCCGAACACGGTGGTCGTGGCGACGGCCAGGGGGGTCTACAAGTCCACCGACGGGGGCAGCACCTGGCTCGATGCCAACGGCACGACCAACGCCCTGGCCATCGCCACCGGCTACCTCGGCGCGCCCGATCCTGGCAATGGCAGCAAGTTCTACGTTGGCACGCAGGACAGCGGAGCGGTGGCCTGGGCTGGCATCGGTACCTTCACGTGGGCGCAAATGGTCGACGGCGCCGTCACCGACGTCAAGGTCGGGTCGCCCTCCAGCACCCTCTACCGCACCGACGCCTTCGTGTACAGCTCGGCCGGCTACGGTGTGCCCTTCTCCCGCAGCGACGACAGCGGCACCACCTGGACGTTCAAGGGTCCGCCCGACTGCGGCGCCGCTCTGATCACGAACTGCGTCGACCAGCAGATCGACAAGGTCGGGTTCTGGGTGCCCACGGTTCAGGATCCGTTCGATGCGACCTCCAGGACGCTGTACGTTGGCACGAACCGGGTGTTCAGGACCACGACCGGCGGCGACAGCACGACTGACAGCGGCACGTCCACGGGCGGCAATAGCGGCACGACGCTGAACGACACCAGCAAGAACTGGACGACGGATCAGTGGAAGGGCGCCATGGTCACGATCACCGCAGGGGCCGGCGCCACGCAGACGCGGTTCGTCACTGGCAACACGGCCACGCAGCTCACCGTGAGCCCGGGCTGGAGTTTGACGGTCGGTTCCCCGGACGGCACCAGCACCTACACGGTGGTCGCTCCGCCGTGGACCCTCGTGAACGTCCGCCCCTGGCCCGACCCGCTCTTCGCCGATGGCCAGACCGGGCCACCGATCGACACGCCCAACACCGACCAGGTCACGATGGAGGAAGACGTCCAGGCCTGCCGGGCCAGTCCCGGGGGCTGCAGGCTTACCGACACCTACCTGACCGCGCTCGGCCTCGGACAACGGTATACCTCCAGCGGGCGAGCCGATACGATCTACGCGGGCGATACCCAGGGCAGGATCTGGGTGACCAACCCGGATCTGCAGGCCAGCGAGTGCGCGGTGGCGCCCAACCGGCCGAACCCCGCCCTGAGGCCGCCCTGCTGGAAGGGCCCGTTCGGCCCGACCAATGGACTGCCGGGCCGCTGGATCACGAGCATCGCCGTCCACCCGACCAGCCCGAACATCGCCTACGCGACCTTCTCCGGCTTCAACGCCGCGACTCCGACGATGACCGGCCACGTGTTCAAGACGGCCAACGGCGGCGCGCTCTGGTTGGATGCGAGCGGCTTGCTGCCGGACGTGCCCGTCAACTCGATCACCATCGACCGGACCAATCCCAACATCCTCTACATCGCCACGGACATTGGGGTCTACAAGTCGCAGGACGGCGCGCTGAGCTGGGAGTCGCTGAACAGTGGCCTGCCGAACGCGCCGGTCTGGAGCGTGGCCATCCATCCCATCGGCGACGCGCCCGGAGATACCGCGCTGTTCGCCATCACCCACGGGCGCAGCGTCTTCCGCGCCGATCGGAAGACGGACGCCGCGCCGACGATCAGCGCCGCCTCTGCCGCCCCGAGCCCCTTCTCGCCCTGCGGGACGATGGCCAGCGGCACCTCCGTCCCCTGCAATCTCGTGAACGATACGACCACCATCTCGTATACCCTGTCCGAGGCGGCCGCGGTGATGCTGCGCATCTACGACGAGCAGAACAATCTGGTCAACACGCTGGTCGACTTCGAGTGGAAGCAAGATCCCAGCAACGTCTATCCGTCCACCTTCGCCCGGACCTGGGATGGAAGGGACGTTGCCGGGTACCTCGTTCCAGACGGTCGCTACACCTTCCGCATCGAGGCCACGGACTCCGCTGGGAACACCGCCACCCCGGTGTCCGGCGTGGCCATTGTCGACAACTTCACGCCCGCGGTCACCGGACCGACCGTGGTGCCGCCGTTCTCGCCCAGAGTGGACAACCCGGCCACGGCCAGCATCGCCTACACGCTGTCCGAGTCGGGGAGCGTGACGATCAAGATCTTCGACCCCGCCAACGTTCTGCAGCGGACCCTGCTCAACAACGTGCCCCGCCCGGCGGGCGCGAGCGCAGACACCTGGGATGGGAAGGACGACAGCGGGAACATCGTTGGCTACAACGCCGGGGCAGGCACCTACACGGATGGCACCTACACCTACAAGATCGACTTCCAGGACGCGGCCGTGAATAGCGCGCCGCAGTTCGTCGGCACGGTGGTGGTAGATCGGCAGCCGCCCCCTGCGCCGACGGTCACCATCCCCTCGGCCACGGTGGTGACCAGCGCGAGCAGCTATACCATCGCGGGCGTCGCCGAGGCCAATGCCCTGGTGCAGGTGTGGGTGGACGCCAACAACAACGGGGTGAAGGATGCGACAGAAACCGACCTGCGCGGCTCGCAGCAGCTCACCGGTGGTGCGATCGCCTACTCCATCAGCGCCGCGCTGACCCGGGACTGGCGCAACGACTTCGTGGTGACGGCGACCGACGCGGCGGGGAACCGATCGCTGGGAGCCCGCGTGCCGCGCATCACCCAGGACTCCTTTGCCCCGTTCTTCACCAACGTGGCGGACGCTCCGGATCCCTTCTCGCCTGTGCTGGGCAGCACCACCACGATCAGCTACACCCTCTCCGAGCACGCTACGGTCAGCCTGCGCTTCTATGATGCCAGCGGCACCCTGGTCCGCACGCTGCTCAACGCGGTCGACCGTCCGTCGGGCCCCAGCACCGAGACGTGGGACGGCAAGGACGGCAGCGGGGCACTGGTCGCCAACGGCCGGTATACCTATCGCCTCGACGCGGTCGATCCCGCCGGTAACAGCGGCACGCCAGTGTTCAGCACGGTGGCCGCGGATTCGACCGCGCCCGTGCTTTCCGGCCTGTCCGCCTCGCCGAGCGCCTTCTCGCCCAACGGCGACGGGGCAAGCGACACGACCATCCTCATCTACACGCTGTCCGAGCCGGCGGCGGTCACGCTGGAGCTCTTCGACGCCGGCAACACGCGCCAGCGGCTGCTGGTGAATGCCGTCAACCGAGGCGCTGGCGCCAACGCCGACACCTGGGATGGCAAGGATGACGCCGGCGCGCCGGTCGGCGACGGCGACTACACCTATCGGATTGGCGCGGTCGACGCGGCCGGAAACACTGCCGCGCTGGCCTCCGGTACGGTGAAGGTCGACACGCTCGCGCCCGGCGCGCCCACGGTGGCCGATCCGTTGATCCCGGCCTCCACGACCGAGACCACCTACACGATCGTCGGCGCGGCCGAATTGGGTGCCCTGGTGCAGGTGTGGGTGGACGCCAACAGCAACGGGATCAAAGACGCGAACGAGACCACCGAGGCCGGTCGACAGCAGCTTGCCACTGGCGCAGGCAGCTATTCGGTGCTGGCCAGCCTGACCCAGAACGCCACCAACGAGTTCGTGGCCACCGCCACCGACGCGGCCGGCAACCGTTCTCCAGGCGCCGATGTGCCGAGCATCACCCAGCGGGACATCACGCCGCCGACTATCTCGGCGGTGTCCGCCTCCCCGTCCCGCTTCTCGCCCAACGACGACGGCATCGACGACACGACCGCGCTCCGCTACACCCTGTCCGAGGCGGCCACGGTGACGGTGCGGATCAAGGACTCGACGGGTGCGGTGGTCCGCGCCCTGGTTCCCGGCCGGGCGCGGGCGGCTGGCGCGCAGTCCGAGGTCTGGGATGGCCGGGATGACCGGGCGGCTGTTGTCCCGGACGGCGGGTACAGCTACGAGATCCAGGCCGTCGACGCGGCCGGAAACGGCGCGGGGCCGGTGACGGGCACGGTCAGCGTCGACACGCTCACCCCAGCGACCATGCCCGTCGAGGGGCGGTGGGAGTCGGTCGGCCCGGCTCCGATCAAGCTGTTCCTCGGCACCGACGGGTCCGGGAATCCCGTCGAGAGCCCGTTCCGCCTGGCGGGGCGGGTGCAGGCCGTAGCTCTGGCCAGCGCCCGCACCTGGTACGCCGTCTCCGCGGCCGGGGGGGTGTGGAAGACCAACGACGCGGGCGCAAGCTGGGACGCGCTGACCGACCAGCAGGCCAGCCTGGCGGGCAGCAGCATCGTCCTGGATCCCGCCGATCCGAACACGCTGTGGGTGGGCACCGGCGAGGCTCACTGCGGCTTCGACTCGGTCTACGGCAGCGGCGTGCTCCGCTCCAGCGACGGCGGGGCCACCTGGGCGCGCGAGGACAACGCCCCCTTCACCCGGGCGGCCATCGCCCGACTCGCGGTGGACCCCACCTCCACGGTCGGCCAGCGCACGCTGTACGCGGCGGTGTCGCGCTGCCTCGAGCCTCCGGCCGACCTGGGGCACGGGATCACGGATGGCCTCACCCTCGCCACCGGCCTGGCCAAAAGCGCCGACGGCGGCAGGACGTGGGCCTTCCTGAGCGAGGCCGGCCTTGGCGGGTCATCCGGTGGGACGGCTCAGTTCAGCGACGTGGTGGTCAGCCCGACCGGCACGGTGTACGCGACGCGCTATCGGGACGCCAACCCGACGATGAACGGCATCTATCGCCGCAGACCGACAGACACCGGCACGGGCTTCCAGCGGCTGGGCCAGGGGCTGCCGAACAACTGGGGCGAGGTGGGGCAGATGCGGCTGGCGCTGGCCTGCGGCCACTTCAGCACCAACTGCCCGACCAGCGCGGACGTGCTGTACGCGGTGCTGGAGAACTCGACCACGCTGCAGTTGCTGGGCATCTTCAAGTCGAGCGATGGCGGCGACAACTGGGCGCGGCTGGCCCAGGGCGACGAGACGCCTGCCTACGACCATGCCGGCGCGGTGGGCGCGGACCCGGGCAACCCCAACCTGGTCTACGTGGGCGGCCTGGACGTGTTCCGGTCGACCGATGGCGGCAGCGCGTGGACCAACCGCACTGGAGGGCTGAGCGGCCGGCCCATCTGGGACATTCACGACCTGGTCGTGCTGCCCTCCGACCCCAGCACGGTGGTGGCGGCGACCGGCCGGGGGGTCTTTGCCTCGACCGATGGTGGCATCACCTGGACGGATGCGAACGGCCGGCCGCCCAGGGCGCTCGGAATCGCCACGGCCTACTACGGCGCGCCCGACGCCTCCACCAGGGACCGGCTCTACGTCAGCACTCAAGATGCCGGGGTCCTCAGGTACGGCGGCCAGGCGACCTGGGACCAGGTGATCGACGGCTTCATGAGCGTGTGGGGCTGGCCGGCGGTGGGCCACGTCCAGGTCGATCCAACCAATCCGAATAACCTCTACTGGGCCGGCGCCATCCACCTGGTTTCGGGCCTGGGGCCAGACGGCGTGTTCCGCTACCAGTTCGGCAAGGCGCGCAGTCTCGACGGTGGAAAGACCTGGACGAGTCTGCCCTTCGTCGCGTGCAACCCTCCCACGACCGTGCGCGATTGCTTCGATCAGACCCTGGACGGCAGCAACGGCGTGGGCTTCCTGCCCCCGCTCGTGATGGACCCGAACGATCCCCGGACGCTCTACTTCGGAACCAGCCGGGTGTTCAAGACCACCAACGCGGATACCGCCAGCGGCGATCCTGCCTGGCAACTCATCTACGTGCGCGACAGGAGCGGTGTCGACTCGTACCGCCTCTCGTCGGAGTACCTGACCGCCATCGGCGTGGCGAAGTCCGATCCGCGGGTCATCTATGTGGGCGATGCCAACGGCGCCATCTGGGTGACGCGGCCCGACCTGACCAAGAGCTCGTGTACCATCCCCAACCCGGCGGTGGACGATGCAGTGGTGCCGCCCTGCTGGACCGGGCCGTTCACCATGGACAACGGGGGCGTGCCCGGGGCCACTGGCTCGAGCGGACGCTTCCTGACCGACATCGCCGTTCACCCGACGAACGCCCGCATCGCCTATGCCACCTACTCCGGCTTCAATGGCGCCAACCGCATCGGCGGGCACGTGTTCATGACCACCGACGGCGGCCAGACCTGGTCCAACATGAGCGCCACCCTGCCCGACGTGCCGGTGAACTCGATCACCATCGACCCCCAGCGGCCAAACGTCCTGTACCTGGCGACCGACGTCGGGGTGTACAAGTCGCCGGACGGCGGCCGGAGCTGGGCGCCGCTGAACGACGGCCTGCCGACGACCGCGCGCGTCTGGAAGGTGCTGGTCCACCCCTTCGCCTACACGGTGGACGGCAAGGACGCGCGCAGCCTGTTCGCCGTCACCCACGGCCGGGGCGTGTACCGGGCCGTGCAGACCATCGATAGCGCGCCGACCATCACCAGCCTCTCGGCCTCGCCCAACTCCTTCTCGCCCTGCGGCACGGGCGTCGACGGCACGGCCATTCGGTGCGACAGGACGCGGGACCTGGACAGCGGCATGGCCACGGCCGGCGGCGCCGCCACGCTTACCGATGGCGGCAAGACGTGGGCCACGGACGTGTGGGCGGGCGCCACCGCCACCATCACCGGCGGGACCGGCGTGGGCCAGGCGCGCACCATCACCGGCAATAGCGCCACAATCCTGACGGTGGGCAGCAACTGGGCCACCTCGCCCGATGCCACAAGCACGTACCGGATCGCCGCACTGGGCATGGATAGCGGCACGGCGACGGATGGCCGCGCGGCGACGCTCGTCGATGCGAGCAAAGCCTGGGCCGACAAGCTGTGGATCGGCGCTACCGTCACCATCACCGGCGGCACCGGGGCCGGCCAGTCGCGCACGGTGATAGGCAACACCGCTACCACGCTCACCGTGGCCAGCAACTGGGCCACGCCGCCGAGCGGCACCAGCACCTACAAGCTGGCCGGGGTCGTGGAGAGCGGTACGGCGACGAGCGGCGGCGCCAACACCCTGGTCGACGCGGCCAGGGCCTGGGGCACGAACGGGCGCGTGGGCGCCACGCTCACCCTCACCGGCGGGACCGGGGCAGGCCAGTCGCGCCAGGTAGTCGGCAACATGGCCACCATGCTCACCGTGGACAGCAACTGGGCCACTCTGCCGGACGGCACCAGCACCTACAAGCTCGTCGGCCTCGCCGTGGACACCACCACCCTCTCGTACACCCTGTCCAAGGACGCCTCGGTGACCGTGAAACTGCGCAGCCCTTCGGGTGATTTCTCCCGCACGCTGCTCAGCCGCCAGCCGCGCGCCGGTGGAGCCAACACCGTGGCCTGGGACGGCAAGAACGACGCCGGGTCCGTCGTCCCCGACGGCACGTACTCCTACCTGGTCGACGCGGTGGACGCGGCGGGGCTGAGCGCGCCCCAGGTCGCGACCACCGTGGTCGTGGCCAACCGCGCGCCCACCATCACCGGGGACCCGTCCGCACCGCCTTTCTCGCCCAACGGCGACGGCGTCAAGGACACGACTGCCATCTCCTACACGCTTTCCGAGGCGGCGCGGGTCACGCTCCGCGTCCACGATTCGGCCAGCGCGCTGAAACGCACGCTGGTAACCCTCGGGGCGCGCCCCGCGGGCACCAGCTCCGAGACCTGGGACGGCAAGGACGACGGCGGGAGCGTGGTCGGCCACGGCACCTACACCTACTTCGTCGACGCGGTCGACGCGGCCGGCACCGCCGCCTCGACCTTCTCGGGCACAGTGCGCGTCGACCTGGTGGCACCCCCTGCCCCGGCAGTCGTCACTCCGAGCGGCCCGGTGTCGGTGAGCGCCACGAGGTACCACATCACCGGCACGGCCGAGGCCAACGCCCTGGTGCAGGTGTGGGTGGACGCGAACAACGACGGGCTGAAGAACGACGGGCAAACGGCGCCGGTCGGCCAGGCGCAGCTCGCCGGCGACGCCGCGATCTACGATGCCGAGGCGACCCTGGCCCCGAATGCCCAGAACGACTTGCTGGTGACCGCCACCGACGCGGCCGGCAACGAGTCGGCTCCTGCTCGCGTGCCGCGCATCATCCAGGACTCCGACGCGCCCGTCTTCTCCAACGTGACCGCCTCGCCAAACCCCCTCTCGCCCAACGGCGATGGTGTCAAGGACACCACCACCATCGCGTACCGGCTCTCGGAGCTGGCGGCGGTGAAGCTGGTGATCTATGACCGGGCATGCACCGACCCGGGACGCACGCTGAAGCGCACCCTGGTCGGCACCCTGGTCGCTGGGACACTGGTCGGCGTGAATCGCTCCATCGGCGACAGTACCGAGACCTGGGACGGCAAGGACGACCTGGGTGCCCTGGTCGGCGATGGCGCCTACACCTACTGTCTCGACGCACAGGACGCGGCCGGCAACCGCGCTCTGCAGGTGTCGGGCACGGTGGTCCTGGATCTGACCAGGCCGGAGATCAAGCAGGTGATCGACTCGCCGGACCCCTTCTCGCCCAACGGCGACAGTAGCCAGGACACTGTTTCCATCGGCTACGAACTCACCGAGCACGCGCAGGTGACCATGCATGTCTACACCGGGGCGTGCGGCAGCTCTGTCCTGGTGCGCAGGGTGGCTAACGGCGAGAGCCGCGGTGCCGGGGCCAGGGCCGAAACCTGGGATGGCAAGAACGACGGCGCCGCCCGGGTGGCGGACGCCACCTATACCTACTGCATCGACGCCGTCGACGACGCCGGCAACCCCGCCAATACGGCAAGGGGCTCGGTGACCGTCGACACGGCAGCGCCCGTGCTCCCAGGCGCGAGCGGCGCGTCCAGCGGCGGCAATACGGCGACGACGCTCAACGACACCGGCCAGGCCTGGGCGGCCAACCAGTGGGTGGGCTTGAGCGTCAGGATCACCGGCGGGACGGGGGCCGGGCAGGCGCGGGCCATTACCGCCAACACGGCGACCAGCCTCACCGTGAGCCCGCCGGCCTGGGACACGATCCCGGATGCCACCAGCACCTACACCATTGGCGACGACCTCGGCACGTCCAGCGGCGGCACCGCGACGACGCTCGTCGACACCACCAGGGCCTGGACGGTGGACCGCTGGAAGGACCGACAGGTCACCATCACCGGCGGCACGGGCGCCGGGCAGTTGCGGACGGTGAGCGGGAACACGGCCACCACGCTGACGGTCTACCCGGACTGGACGACCGTGCCGGATGCGACCAGCGCCTACAGCCTCGCCTCGCTCAGCGTCTCCGCTCCGCGCCCGGGCAGCGCCTCGGGCACGTCCAGCGACGGCAATACCGCCACCACGCTGGCCGACATCACCCGGGCCTGGACGGCGGACCAGTGGAGTGGCTTGCGCCTCAAGATCACCGGCGGGACCGGCGCCGGGCAGTCGCGCGGTGTTGTCAGCAACACGGACACGACCCTCACCGTGAGCCCGGCCTGGACCACGATCCCGGATGCCACCAGCACCTACGCCATCGGCGGCGTGCTGGCGATCAATCAACAGACGTTCACCATCACCGGCACGGCCCAGGCCGGCTCCACTCTCAAGGCCTGGGTAGACACCAACAACGATGGGCTGAAGAACGACGGGCAAACCACGCCGGTCGCGACGGCCATCGCGGGCACCGTCGATACCTACAGCCTCCAGGTCCCGCTGGCGCTGAACGCCGACAACTACTTCGTGGTGACTGCCACCGATCCGGCCGGCAACGAGTCGCTGGCAGCCGACGTGCCAACCATCACCCACAGCGCGCCCGTTATCACTGTCCCCACCCCGGCCGCGCCGCCCTTCTCGCCCAACGGCGACGGCATCAAGGACACGACCACGATCTCCTACAGCCTCTCGTCGGACGCCCGCGTCACCCTCACGATCCTGGACGCGTCCGGCGGCCTGGTGAACACCCTGGTGAACGACCAGAACCGACTGGCCGGCGCCAACAGCCAGGCCTGGGATGGCAAGAACGCCAGCGGGACGATCGTCGCCGACGGCAGCTACACGGTCCACATCGAGGCGGTCGATGCGAGCGGCAGCACGGCCGCGCCGGTGTCCGGGACGGTGGTGGTGGACAGGGTTTCGCCTGCCATCTCGAGCGTATCCGATGCGCCGGACCCCTTCTCGCCCAATGGTGACGGCACGAACGACACGGTTACCATTGCCTATACGCTCTCCGAGGCCGCCTCGGTAACGCTCACTATCAAGGACGCCACCGGTGCGCCGATCCGCACCGTGGCGAACGCCCAGGCCCGCAGCGCCGGCGCCCACACAGAGGATGCCTGGGATGGCAAGGACGGGGCTAGCGCCACGGTGGCCGCGGGCACGTACACCTACCGGGTCGAGGCGACGGACGCGGCCGGGAACGCGGCGACCCCCCAGACGGGGACGGTCGTGGTGGACCTCACCGCGCCCGCCGTGCCTACGGTGACGGTTCCCGCGACACCCGTGACTGTCAGCACTGAAACCTTTGCCATCAGCGGGAGCGCCGAGGCCGGGGCCCTGGTGCAGGTGTGGGCGGACGCCAACGGCAACGGCCAGCGGGACGTGGGAGAAGCCCTCGCCGGCTCGCAGCAACTGTCCGCGGGCGCCACTAGCTACTCGGTCACCGTGAGTCTGACCGTGGACGCTGCCAACAACTTCCTGGTGACCGCGGCCGACGCGGCGGGCAATCAGTCCCCGGCCGCCGTCGTGCCGTCTATCACGCGACAGCCGGCGCCCACGCCCACCATCACCCCTACGCCCGTGCCGACTGCTACGCCCGCGCCGACCGCTACTCCAGCTCCGGGAGGAGGAGAAGGTGGTGGCGGTGGTGGCAGCGGCGGGCCCAGTGGCGGCGGCGCTACCACCACAGGTGGCGGTGGCGGCGGTGGCGGCGTCGGAGCGCCAGCGGCCCCCGTGCCGGTGGCCACTGCGGCTCCCGCCCCGGCGCCGGCGCCGCCGACGGCCATGCCCGCGCCAGAGCCGACCGCGACCCCGGTCCCCACGTTCGAGGCGGGAGCACGGGCGGCGGGCCCGGCGGTGCAGGCGGTGATCCCGCCCGGCGGCGGCAGGGTGGCCAGCGACGACGAGCGTGTGGCCGTGAGCGTGCTCGCCCGGTCGGCGGGCGACTCGGCGGCCTTGATGGAGCTGCTCCCGCTGGTGCCGGAGTCGGTCCCGCCACCGCCTCCAGGCTTCCAGCTCGGGGAGAAGACTTTCCAGCTCAACCTGGCCAACCTGGACACGGGCGAGCGGCTGCGGCAGTTCACGGCGCCCCTGATCCTGACCTATCGGCCCACCGCCAGAGAGCTGGCGCAAGCCGAGGGCGACCTCTCGCGCCTCAAGGTCTCCTGGTGGAATGGCCAGACCTGGGTGGCGCTCTCCTGCTCCGTGGCCGGGGACAGCCTGACCTGCACGCTGCCGCACCTGACGGTCTTCGCCGTGCTGATCGCGCCGCGCGAGATCGGCCCGCTGGAGGTGGAGCTGTTCAACGGCCGCTTCTTCGCCGCCACCAACGGGTTTGGCGGTGCCGGTGGCACCGGCTTTGCCGTGACCGACGATAGCCAGGCGGCCTTCTGGGGCGAGTTCCAGCGCCTGGGTGGGCTCCAGCGGGTGGGCTACCCGGTGAGCGGGCGGTTCATGTACCGGGGTTTCCTGACCCAGGCCTTCCAGAAGCTGGCGCTGCAGTGGCGGCCAGAGCTGGGGCGAGCGGTGCCGGTGAACGTGTTCGATGAACTGAATCAGCGGGGCGCGGATGCCTGGTTGGAAGCCTTCCGCCAGGTGCCGCCCGCGGCTGACACCAGCCCGGACTCGGGCCTCACCTTCGACGACATCACCTCCCGCCACGTGGCGTTCCTGGATGCCTATCCAGCGCTGCGCGACTTCTACCTGGCCGACCCCAACTGGCTGGAGACCTACGGGCTGCCGCTCTCGGTCAAGGACTACGGCCCAGTGGTCGGGGTGCGGCTGCAGCGGGCGACGCTGCAGCTCTGGACCGTCGACGTGCCCTGGGCCACGGCCGGCACGGTCGTGGTTGGCAATGGCAGCGACCTGGCCAAGGAGGCCGGCCTGTGGCCCGCTGGGGCGGTGACCCCATCGGATATCTATCGGAGCCTATTCGTAGAGTAGGAGTTGGGGAACGGATTGCTGTCAACGGATTTCCGGGAACGGATTGAACGGATTGAACGGTTTGGAACGGATTGGAACGGTTTGTTGCCCGCCTAATCCGTTCCAATCCGTTCCCGGAAATCCATTGACAGCAATCCGTTCCCCCTGCTGATGATCAGCAACATCACCCAATTCTGGCGCATCGTGCGCGAGCTAAACCTGGACGAGTTGGAGCGCGAGCTGCGGCGGCCGCTGGCGATCCGGGTGAGCGGCAGCGATGCGGCGCTGTTGGAGCGCGCGGCCGGGGTGCTCTTCCCGGCGCGCGAGGCCGCGGTCCAGCGGGTGCTGCTGCCCGAGCAAGCGGTGGCAGGGGTGGCCGACCTCGAGCTGCTCGTGCTGCCAGCGGGGCGGCGCGCCACGGCCCAGGAGGTGAGCGCGGCCCATGTCCTGGCGACCCGGGGCGCGCCGGTGGTGCTGATCGTGGCCGCCGAGCAGCCGCTGGCCCTGGCCGACGAGACGCCGCTGGCCGACCTGCCCGGTTTTCCCGCCGAGCAGGTAGCCATGGTGGACCTGCGCGACGAGGCGGCCGCGCGCGACCGCCTGGTGGAAGCGATCGTGGACGCGGCGCCCCAGGTGCGGCTGGCCCTGGCCAGGCAGCACCCTGTCTTCCGCGAGGCAGTGGCCGACCGGCTGGTGCGCGAAACCAGCGGAGCGAACGCCCAGTTTGCGCTCTTCTCCAGCCTGCCCGCCTATGTGCCGCTGCTGGGCGGATTGGTGGGCGATGTGGCGGACATGATGGTGCTGACCAAGAACCAGGCCCTGCTGCTGTTCAAGCTGGCCGGCATCTACGGTCGCGACCCCTCCGCCCGGACGCGGCTGCTGGCCGAGATCCTGCCCGTGGTGGGTGGGGCGTTCCTGTGGCGCAGCCTGGCCAGGAGCTTGATCGGCCTGCTGCCGACCTTCGTCTCGGCGGTGCCCAAGACAGCGGTCGCCTTCGTGGGTACCTACCTGGTCGGCGAGATCGCCCGGTACTACTACGACTATGGCCAGCGTCCTCCGCCCGCCACCGTCCAGCGCTTCCGCGAGGAGGGGTTGCGGCTGTTCCGATCGGCCATGGGGCGGCTGCGGAGATGAGAGGGCCAGAGGCAGCAGAAGATCCTGGCGCTCTGTGACTCCGGATACTACCCCTCACTTTGCGGGGAACAGAACACTGGCGCGGGGACTTGTAGGGGACGACACCATCCACAACGGACGGCGCTATCGAGTAGGGCAGGTACAGCGGCGGCCGGCTCGGTTGTACTCTGCGAGCCTTCAGAGGCGGCGCAGCCAGGCGCACCGTCGGGCCAGGCGGGCGTGGTCGCCGGCAGTGCTGCTCCTGGGCCTGCTGGTCGCCGGCCTCGCCCTGGCGCTGGCCCAGGTCAGCGGCGCGAGCGAGCGCTCGCCCGAGTCCATCGGGCCAACGGCGGCCCTGCCTGAAAGCCTGGTGGGGCGGGCGCCTGGGCGGGCAGAGACGCCCGCCCTACCGGAGCCCGTCGCTCCACCGGAGGCGCCCACCCCGCTGGGTGAGCTGCCCGTCCTCCTGTTGGACGCACCTGCCCCACAGGCGGCGACGGCAGTCCCGCCGGCCGGGATGCCGATCCCACCAAACGGCGCAAGCCAGACGGCCGCTCCGGCTGCGCCTGTCCCGCGGCGGCTCGAGATCCAGCACGACGCTACGCTGGCGCGCGACGATCCAGCGCTCGAGCGCCTGGTGCTGGAGGTGCTGCGGGATGAGCCGGCCACGTTCGGAGTGGCTATCAAGGAGCTGAGCACCGGCCGCGGGCTGCTCGTCAACTCCGAAACCGAGTTCTACGCCGCCAGCCTGTTCAAGCTGCCGCTGATGTACGAGGTGCTGCACCAGTGGGAGCAAGGCGCGCTGGAGCTGGACGAGACGCTGGTGCTGAGCGCGCGCCACGTGGAGTTCGACCTGGGAACCCTGGATCGCGGCGAGGGGGAAGCCTACAGCCTCGGCCAGGCGCTGGAGCGGATGGTCACCCTGAGCGATAACGCCAGCGCCATCCTGCTCCAGGACCGGGTGGGCGCCTGGCGGGCCAACCAATCCATGCAGCAGCTCGGCCTGCGGCACACCTTCGTGCTGGCGGATCGCCTGACCACCTCGCCGGGGGACATGCTGGTCTTCTTCGAGGCGTTGGCCCGGCAGACGGCGCTCGACCCGACCTCGAGCGCGGCCATGGTCCACCTGCTGCTGCGGCAGAAGGTGAACAACCGACTCCCGCTGCTGCTGCCGCGCGATACGCCCGTCGCCCATAAGACCGGCGACTGGCCCGGCAACGTCCACGACGCCGGGATCGTCTACGCGCCCCGCGCCACCTTCGTGCTCGCCGTGCTGACCGACCAGGTGGAGCACTCGGGCCAGACGGCCGAAACCATAGCGCGCCTGGCAAAAGCGGTCTACGACTACTTCGGCCAACTCCCCACCCGGCCTGTCCCCGTGCCCGAGGACCCGCACCTGGCCTACCCGCTGCTGCCGCCAGCCACCGTCACTCCAACGGCGGAGGCCAACCCCTCACCCGCCGCCAGCCCACCCGCCGCCAGGGTGCCCGCACGGTAGCAGGGGAGCACAGGCGAGCCGCCTGTGCCCCCGGATTGTCCCCTGGTGGCACAGGCGGCTCGCCTGGGGTGCGGGTCACACGTTTTCGCGCGGAGCGTCGGCCTGCTGGGAGCGCAGACATCCTGTCTGCGCGGGCGAGCCGCTCCACGCCCCGTGGCCGACTGGCCTCTGGCGAGCCCGCCCTGGCCTCGCCGGGCCACGGCATCCGCGCCGGCCAGACGGGGGCGCGCTCCTGGGCCGTGCGAGCCGGACATCCAGGCACCCGGCGGACGGGCCAGGGCGTGGGCGGGGCAGGAGGAGCCCCTGGG
>JACQUR010000209.1 GCA_016210245.1 Chloroflexota bacterium | reverse complement strand
TTATGAGTTCGACACCTCAGTAGCCCCAGAGAAGGCGGTGCCACGCCCAATTCGCCGGACCGCGCGCCCGCTGCAGCCGCAGGCTGGGAGCCCCGCCGCTTCGGAGACGTCCAGCGGAGCCCCCCTTCCTGCCTCGCGGCCGGGGATTCCGTACGTCATCGACAATGAGACCCACCGCCTGGCGGACGTGCTCAACGCGATCTTGGCCGAGCACGCGGGCAAGAGCCTGGACGTAGCGACGGCCTACTTCAACGTCCAGGGCTTCCGCCTGCTGCAGAACGGTCTGGTCGGACTCGCTAGCTTCCGGCTGCTGCTGGGTGATGAGCCGATTGAGGGTGCGGACATCGGCCTGCGTCCCCGCGCCGCCTCGGCACTGCGCCGCGAATTGGACGCGGCCGCATTTTCGGAACAGACGCTTCGTGCCGTCGAGGAGTTGATCGCGTTCCTGCGGCGGCCAAGCGTGGCGGTGCGGGCCTACCAGGGCGGTTTCCTGCACGCCAAGGCGTATCTCTTCTACGGAGACCGCCCTACGGCCGGCTGGGATCGCTTTCGGCCGGTCGCCGCTATTGTTGGCTCCAGCAACTTCACCGGGCCGGGGCTGAGCAGCAATCGCGAACTGAACCTCGCTCACAAGGCGGTCGTCTCTGAGGACGAACTGGAGGATGAACTGGCGGCCTCCCTGTGGCCGGAGCGTCCCTACGCCCAGCAGAGCTTCGCCGAGCGCGAGCAGAAGCGGCTGTGGAAATCCAGCGTTGGCGCCCGCGCTATCGCGGACCTCGACGCCTGGTTCGAGCGCCAGTGGGCTGCCAGCCGTGACTTCAAGGACGAACTGATCGAGCTGCTGGACGCCTCTAAGTTCGGGACCAAAGAGTACACACCCTACCAGGTCTACATGAAAGCGCTCTTCGAGTACTTCCGGGATGATTTGGGTGGCGAGGCCGGCTCAGCGATCACCCGATCGGCGGTCGACCTGGCGGAGTTCCAGGAGGACGCGGTCAAGAAGGCTCGCAAGATCCTGGCGCGCTACGACGGGGTGCTGATCGGCGACTCGGTGGGCCTGGGCAAGACCTGGATCGGCAAGAAGCTGCTAGAGGACCACGCCTACCACTTGCGCCAGAAGGCGCTAGTCGTCTGCCCCGCCAGCCTGCGGAAGATGTGGTCGGACGAGCTCCACGAGGCGACCATCTCGGCCACCATCCTGTCCCAGGAAGAGCTGGGTCGGGCAGACTTCGACCCGAACCCGTACGGTGACGCCGACATCCTGCTGATCGACGAGTCGCACAACTTCCGCAACAAGGTGGCCCAGCGTTACGAGAACCTGGAGCGCCTGGTCAGCCTCAATGGCGGTCGGGGGCGGGATGGCCAGCGCAAGAAGATCATCCTGCTCACCGCAACTCCCATCAACAACGACCTCTTCGATCTCTACCACCAGATCAACCTCTTCACCCGAGGCGACCGGAGCTACTTCGCGGCCGCGGGCATCGGTGACCTGCAACGCTACTTCATCAACGCGCGGCGGGACTCACGCAATGGCGATGGCGGAGTAGCCCTCTTCAACCTCCTGGAGGAGGTAGTCATTCGCCGCACGCGGCCGTTCATTCGCAAGGCTTACCCCAATGCTGTCATCCGGGGGCAGCCGGTCCGCTGGCCAGAGCGCAGGCTCAAGACGGTGAACTACGACCTGGAAGCGACTTACGGCGGCATCTACGATCGCATCGTGGATGCAATCGACGGTCTGCGGCTGGCGCCCTATCGTCTGGAGACCTTCAAGAAGGCGGGGGTGAAGCGCGACGAATTCGAGGAGGGCCGCGAGGAGGCGCTCGTTGGCATCTTCAAGAGCCGCTACCTCAAGCGGTTCGAGTCGAGTGTCGCGGCGTTCCATGTCAGCGTTCGCCGGGCGCTGGAGTTTCTCAAGACCTTCGAGAGCTACGTCCTCGACGGCCGACTGCTCGATAGTGCCTCGTTCCACAAGGCGATGCGCTACTTGGAGCGCGAAGACGCGGAGGACGATGCTACGCCATCATCTGTGGCCGAGGAATTGGATGCACACGAGGAGGCGCGAGCGTTTCTGGCTAGCCTGCCAGCGCTCGATCACTCTCAGTACGACCTCCGGCGCTTGCATGAGGCACTTCAGCACGACATCGATGCGCTCACCGAGGTCTGGCACGAGATCAAGGACATCACACCTGCTCGTGACGCCAAGCTACTCCGACTCAGGGACTTGCTGGGTACTGAGCTGCGCGGCCAGAAGGTGCTGCTGTTTACCTACTACAAGGACACGGCGCGCTACCTGTACCGCGAGTTGGGAGGCGAGAAGGGCGAAGCGTGGCGCTCCAGTGTGGGCAACCCTCAGGTCCGCCGTATGGACAGCGGCGCCCCGACCCAGGAACGCAGTCGGCTGATCGAGGCCTTCGCTCCCCAGGCAAATGGCCGCCCGACGCTGGCTGGCACGCCTGCCGAGGTGGATATCCTGATCTCCACGGACGTCCTCTCCGAGGGGCAGAACCTTCAGGATTGCGGGGTAGTGGTCAACTACGATCTCCACTGGAACCCGACCCGCATGGTTCAGCGGGCAGGGCGCGTGGATCGCCTGCTGAGCCCCCACGAGATCGTGTGGATCTACAACATGTTCCCGGACGAGGGCCTCGAGAAGCTGCTGCGGCTGGTCGAGAGCCTGAATCGCAAGATCACCGATATCGACCGCACCGGGTTTCTGGATGCCAGCGTGCTGGGTGAGACAGTTCATCCCCGAAACTTCAACACCCTGCGCCGTATCCGTGAGGAGGACGGGGCCGTTATCGAGGAGCAGGAGCAGTTTGCCGAGTTGGCCAGCAACGAGTTCCTGCTTCAGCAGCTTCGGGCGCTGCTGGATGCCGGCCGGCGCCAGGCGCTGGAGCAGTTGCCCGACGGTATCCACTCCGGACTCGCGCGCGAGGGAGCGCGGGGCATCTTCTTCTACTTCACCGCGCCAGCCTCAGGCGGCGGGCGTGAGCACTTCTGGCGCTACCACGACCTGCGTGAGAAACGTATCCTCGACAATCGGTTCCTGATCGCCAACCTGATCGCCTGCGCGCCCGACACTCCCAGGGTCGTGGGCGACGCGGACGTGTTTGCTATCCAGGAGAAGGTAATCGAACACATTCTGGCCCAGGTGCGCGAGCAGCGGGCCATCGAGGAGGCGCCGAGCATCTTGGACCCGGTGCAACAGACCGTCGCCACCGTGCTTCGCGGTTACCTCAATCATCCCAACGTGAACCGACAGGAGGCGCGGCGGTTGATCCAGGCACTGGCATTGCCCCTGCCGAACGTGCATGTGAAGGCGCTGAAGAGCGCCTACCAGGCGTTTGCCCGGACCAAGGACGTGGAGCGCTTGATTGCGACCCTACAGGGCTTGCCGCTTGGCGACGGACTGGCGCCCCGGTCTGACCGCCAGGCGGCGCGGCCCATTAGTCGGGAGGATCTCCACCTGGTGTGCTTCGACTTCGTGTGGTCGTAGAGAAGTGATGGGAGAAGATACACTGACTGAAGTGGACGAGATAGCTCGCTGGTCCCTGCTCGACGACGGGAGAGGCGGGACATAGGCAACAGGGAGATTCGAGAGACGCTCGGCACCTCTCGAGGAGCCGCCACACGGTTGGCCAACGAGCTTTGCCAGGCCGGTTGGTTGGAGCGACATGGGGCCAAGTGGTGGACCCGTTACCAGCTTGCTCACCGGCCTATGCGTCAGTCTCCCAATGCATCAGAGCATAGTGAGCGCGATGCATAGACCTCTGACGCTGATGCATAATCTCAGGCCGGGAGCGAAAGGGAGTACGATGGCCTCCAAGGTGAGCGCACGCGGAAGGATTACCATCGACCGAGCCGCTCGTCGGGTGCTTGGCATCAAGAGCGGGATGGCCGCTGTCCAGATCGTCGTCGACGACCACCTGGAGGTGTACTTTCTTCCGCCACGACATCGTCGTTCCTTGTTTGGAGTCCTGCCACCGCAGGCGGCGTCGCCGTCCAGTGACTGGCAGGCGCTGGACGAGGAGGCGGGCCGCTCGATTGCCCAGGAGGCCTTCTGATTCAGAGGTTGGTCCACACGCATGCTCCAGTGCTCTGCCTCACTCCTTCACCCTCCGTCCATACACCACCTCTACGATCCGCTGGTCCAGCACAGAGCCAGTCTGCTCATCGACCATCTGGAAGCCGTGACGCTCGTAGAAGCGGCGGGCGGGGTGGTTCTCGCGCAGGACGGAGGCCAGCAGGAACTCGATGCCCCGCACTGCGAGCGCCGCCAGCTCGTGGCGCAGCAGCGCGCTGCCGATGCCGCGGCCCTGGTAGGCGGGCAGCACGTACAGGCTGGTCAGCTCCGCAGCGTCGAAGGTCCGCTCCAGGCTGGAGGCGTAGCCGACGAGCTGCCGCTCGATCTCGGCGACCACGAGCCGTCCGCCCGGGCGCTGGTGGCGTCGGGCAAGCCAGCGGTCGGAGTAGGCCCGCGCCAGGAAGGCGCGCTGGGTGTGCGGGGCGATGAGCCCGGCATAGGTGGCCGCCCAGGTCACCACAGCCACCTGCCGGATCGCGGCGTAGTCATCCGGGCTCGCGGGCCGGATGCGCGCGACGCCGGCTTCGGACATCAGACAAAGTCCACAGTCGACAGTCGACTGTCGACAGTCCACATCCGCTAGTGCCCGGTCGACTGTGGACTGTCGACTGTCGACTCGGCAGAGCGCTCTGCCCGGGCTACGGGCAGGGTGAAGGAGAAGGTGCTGCCCTTGCCCACTTCGCTCTCCACCCACATGCGCCCGCCCTGCGCTTCGACCAGGCCCCTGGTGATGTAGAGTCCGAGTCCGAGCCCCTCCCGGGTGCGGCGGGCCTCGCTGGTGCGGTAGAAGCGCTGGAAGAGGCCTGCCAGCTCCTGTGCCGGGATGCCCATCCCTCGGTCGGCCACGGAGATCGTCACTTCCCGCTCGTCCGGCGCGATCGCCACCAGGATCTCGGCCTCCGCGGAAGAGAACTTGGCGGCGTTGGTCAAGAGGTTGGTCAGGATCTGCTCCAGGCGCCCCGGGTCGGCCAACACGGGGGGCACGTCGCCGAGCACACGCAAGCGCACGGGGTGGCCGGTGGTCACCGGCGCCAGCCGCTCGACCAGGCCTCTCGCCAGACCCGGCAGGTCCACGGGCTCCGTCTCGAGCGCGAGGCGGCGGGCTTCGATGCGCGAGGCATCCAGCAGATCGGCGACCATAGTGTTCAGCCGCCGCGTGCTCAGGACGATGGCGTCCAGCCCCTTGACCTCCTGCTCCGGCGCTGGATGGCCGTCGGCCAACCGCCGCAGCACCTGGGCGTAGCCCTGGATCACGGTGATGGGCGCCCGCAGGTCGTGGGCGATGACCGAGACGAACTCCTCGCGCTGCTGCTCCAGCTCCTTGATTCGGCTGATGTCCTGGAAGACAGCCACCGAGCCAACGACTCGGCCAGCAGTATCCCGGATGGGCGCGGCGTTGACGAGAATCGGTATACGGCGACCCGAGGGCATGCAGAACAGCAGCTCGGTGCCCAGGACCACCTCGCCCCGCAGCGCCCGGCTGGAGGGCAGCTCTTCCGCCGGGTAGGGGCTGCCGTCCAGGCGGCAGAGCCCGTACATGCGCGGGTGCTCGACCATCGGGGCGGCGCGGTCCAGCGGCTGGCCGAGCATGTGCTCGGCGGCCCTGTTGCCCAGAACCACCCGGCCGCTGGGCGCCTCGAAGAAGATGATGCCCTCGGGCGAGCTGTCGATGACCGCCGTCAGGCGCAGGCGCTCCTGCTCAGCCTCCTCGTACAGGCGCGCGTTCTCCAGCCCCACCGCGATGACGTCCCCCACAGTGCGGATGGTCTCCAGTTCCCGCGCGGAGAAGTGGCGGGGCTGACGGGTGGCGTAGGTCATGGCCCCGACGGCGCGGCCGCGAACCAGCAAGGGCACGGCGATCAGGCTGCGGAAGCCGAAGTGCTTGCCCAGCTCGCGCGGGATTGCCAGCTCGGGAGGAGCATCGGAGAGGTTCTCCAGCACCTGCAGTGAACCTGTGCTGACGGCCCGGGCGCTGAGGGTGGGGGCGTCGAAGGGCAGGACGCGCAGCCGCTCGGCCATCTCGGGCGGCAGGTTGCGCTGGCCGAGCAGCCTCAACTGCCGCCGGCTCTCGTCGGCCGCGAACAGCGTGACGGCGTCAGCCTGCAGGGCCACCCGGGCTTCGTCCAGGACCGCCCTTACCAGGTCATCCAGGCTCAGCACCCGCGCGACCGCGGTGGCCACGCGCGCCACGGTGACCCGGGTGCGCGCCCACTCCAGCTCGGTCACGTCGCGGAGCACCACGACGCCACCGGCGATCGCCCCATCGGCGCCCCGGAGTGGCGCCCCGCTGAGCTCGAGCGTGAGATTCCGGCCGTCCCACGTGTGCGCTCGCTCGAGGAAGCCTCGCGTCGTCTCCCCCCGCAGCGCCCTCGCCCCCGTGTACTCCTCGGGTCGGAGGAGATCGCCATCGAGGTGCGTCGCCTCCAGGAAGTGCTGGTATTCGCCCAGTGGTCGGAGCGCCTCGTCCTTTCTGGCGAACCCCAGGAGCTCCACTCCCCGCGGGTTCACGTCCACCACGTTCCCCTGCGCGTCCAGCACGAACACCGCATCGGCCATGCTGTCCAGCGTAGCCCGCAACTGGGAGGCGCGTGCCCAGGCCAGCGCGGACAGTTGCTGCTGGCGACGGAGCAAGCCCACATGCTCGTTGAGCAGCGCAACGAGCATCAAGGAGAAGGCTCCGACGACCAGCACCCGGTTGAAGTACCAGGTAACGTCGTAGAGCTGCCCGCCGAAGATGTCGCTGGCCAGACGGGCGGCGACGATCATCTCCACGGTGGCGGCATAGGCCAGCACCGTCTGGCCGGCCCGCAGGTAGCGACGCAGTCCCAGCACCATGCCGAGCGCAAAGACCACCGCCAGGGCGGTGATCCACTGCAAGTTCAACGCGGTGAAGCGGCCGTCGACCACCAGGGGCGGCAGGTGCGCCGCGAAAACGAAGGTCGTGCCGATTGCGAGCAGGCAGGCCAGACCAACCGCGGCGAACAGCAGCAGGTCATGCGGCCGCCCCCCCGAGCGCCGCGCTGGCCAGCGGGCGGACGCGGCGACGACGAGGAGCACGGCGAGGGCGGTCCACATCGAGTGGAAGGGCCACGAGAGGGCGTTGGGGTGGACCGCCAGCAGGGCGTCCGGGCCCACGAGACCTGGAAAGACCAGGAGATACGCAGTGGCGAAGAAGGCATAGGCCCAGAAGGCCAGGCCAACCCACAGGGTGTCGGGCTCGCCCAGCACGCGGTACCTGCCCAGGCAGAAGTAGGCGATGCTGAGGGCCACCAGGATGGTAAAGGACTTGGCGGTAGGCTCCACCCAGGGCAAGACGACGAACACCGGGCCACGGCCGATGAGGACTTCGAGCAGGCCCTCGGCGACCACGGCCAGAACGCCTGCCAGCAGAAAGAGCGGCACTTCCCGGGGGCGATGGTCCACGGTAGCTGCTTGCTGTTGCTCCATATCGCTCTCAGGAAGTATCGCACGATCTTTCTCGGCTCATCCAAGAATCGGCGGGGACGGGGGACGGACCTAACCCCCCGGCCCCCTTCCCTACAAGGGAAGGGGGAGTCCCTCCGTCCCTTTTCCGGCTCCCCCTTCCCTGGCAGGGAAGGGGGCCGGGGGGTTAGGTCCGGACCTCTCCCCCGGCCCCTCCCCTGCCCGGGGAGGGGTGCCACTCCCGCGCCGGCTCCCCCTTCCCTCGCAGGGAAGGGGGCCGGGGGGTTAGGTCCGGCCCTCACTGGAAGGCGCCGCGCAGGTCGGAGGCGGGCAGGTCGCGCGGGCGGGCCAGGCCCAGCGGGGCGCGAGGGTCGTACTGGCGGAAGAGGGGGGCGGTGGCCTGTTCCTGGGCCAGGTCGGGCGGGAGGTTGCGCCCGGTGAGCACGGCCTTCAGGTAGTCGCCCAGCAAGAGCCCCTGGGTGGCACCAGTGGCCGCGTCGTAGTGGAGCACGCCCCGCTGGAAGCGCTGGTAGACGAAGGCGCGGTTGCGCGGGTCCCGGGTGGGCACGGAGGTGGGCAGCCCCCATTGCTCCAGCGCCATCAGGGGCAGCAGCTCCTCACGGCACGGCTCGTCAGGGAAGGCCGTGGCGCAGTCGACGCCTCCGAAGTAAGCCTGCTGGAAGCCGACCAACTCCCCCTCCCAGGTGTCCGGGACCACCTGGCGGATCCAGGCCGCCACGCGCGTGCCGTAGTCGGGCGCCTCAATCGGTGGCGCCTGGCGCTGCACCTCCCAGGTGGGCGCGGGCAGCACGGAGAAGTTGACGCGCTGCAAGGGCAGCAGGCCGGGGTCGAGCACGTTCATCAGCCGCACGCCGCCGTCGGGGCCGAGCTGCAAGGCGGCGCGCTGGAAGAGCTGGACCCGGCTGCCGAGCAGGCGGAACTCGCTCGAGACGGGGTAGCCGAAGAAGCCGACGCCACCGCGACGGCGGAAGTAGTCGAGGAACTGGGACGCGGTGATGGCGTAGCCGGTCTCGGGGAAGAACTGGCCACCCGAGGCGCGGGCGGCCAGGACGCTCCAGGCGGCGGGGTCCTCCCCACCCAGCCGCCACCAGCCGACGCCGCGCAGCCCGAACCGCGCCACCAGGGCGAGCTTCTGGTCGAAGGTGCGGCCGTCTTCGTACCACACCTCCCGCTCTCGGTCGCCGTCGTGGTAGCGGAAGGAGGCGCCGGAGGCGGCCCAGTCGTACGCGGGCGACTGATCGTGCTGGCGGGCCAGCTCGACCGCGGCGCGATAGACGACCGAGCGCGCGGGCGGGTCTGGAGGCGCCGCACCCAGCGCCCAGTCATAGCCGTAGGCGGGCAGGCCCAGCACCAGCTTCTCGCGCGGGACCTGCGTCAGGGCGTGCTCCAGCACGGCCTGGATCCAGGGCAACGGACCCGTGGGCCCGGCCTCGGGCGAGTCCGCGGTGCGGAAGGCGTAGGCCATCAGGAAGACCAGGTCCGCCGACTCGGACAGGCCCGCGTAGTCGAACCCGCCCGCCCAGCCGGCGCGCAGGTCGCGCGTGCGGGCGGGCACCGCCACGGCGAGCAGCTTGTCGCCGCCCAGGCGAGCGCGCAGCTCGCGGGTGAAGGCGGTGTAGGCCTCCCGATCGGCCGCGGCCAGGTTCTCGAGGTCGAGCGCCAGGCCGTCCCAGCGCCTGGCCAGCTCGACCAGGGCGGCCAGGGCGCGCTCGCGCACGGCCGGCTCCGTGAGCAGGCGGTGGGCCGTCTCCTGGTCGACGTCGCGGTTGATGACCTCGGTCAGCACCTTGCCCTGGAAGCTCTGCAGCAACGAGATCACGCGGGGCTGTTCCTCGACCTCCAGGGAGCCGTCTCGATCCAGGCTGGCCCAGTGCAGCGCGACCACGTCCAGCTCGGCCAGGTGCTGCTGCAGCGAGTCAAACGAGTCAGCCGCGTAGGGTACGTAGTAGCCCCAGCGCAGAAAGTCCGGACCCGAGCGCTCCGCCAGCGCCCGGGCGGGCATGGCCAGCCAGAGCAGCAGCACCACCACCAACCACCCGCCCCTAGCCAGCGGACTCGCGCCCGGGTATGCTAAGGCAGAAGCTGCGGGAGGTGGTGGTATGGAGTCGTTGCGTCCCAACTCGAGTGCGATCGTGCTGGTGCCTGCGTCGCGGTCTCTGGCGCGGCGTCCCGGGAGGACCCTGGCCGTGCGGGCTGCGAGCGTGCTGCCGGCCCTGGTCGCCACTCCGCAGCGCGCCCTGTTCACGGCCGGCGTGGCGTTCGGCCTGGCCGGCCCGCCCGTGCTGCGCTTCCTGGCCGAGCGCGCGCTGAGCGGCGCGCTGCGCTCCCTGGCCCCCAGGCAGCCGAAACCCACGCCTGCCACCCACGAGATTGTCATCGAGCGCATCTTCGCCACCAGGATCGTCATTCGACGGCGCGGATAGCTGGAGGACCTCACCACGGAGACACGGAGACACGGAGACGCTCTTGTAAAAAGAAGCAGGAAACTCCGTGTCTCCGTGTCTCCGTGGTGAAGGTCCCCTAGCGTGCCACGGCGGCCTGCTCGGGGAAGCCGGCCAGCGCATGCATGCCCGAGTCGACGTAGACGATGTCGGCGGTGATGTTGCGGGCCAGGGGGCTGAGCAGAAACAGCGCCAGCTCGCCCACGTCCGCGGCCTCGATATTGCGCCGCAGGGGGGAGGCGCGCTCGACGTGGTCCTCCATCACCGTGAAGCCGGCGATGGAGCGCGCCGCCAGGGTGCGCACCGGCCCGGCCGAGATGGCGTTGACGCGGATGTTCTTCTGGCCCAGCTCGAAGGCCAGGTAGCGCAGGCTCGACTCGAGCGCGGCCTTGGCCACACCCATGACGTTGTAGTGGGGCACCACCCGCTCACCGCCCAGGTAGGTCATGGTCAGGATGCTGCCGCCCCCCCGCGCTGCCATCAACGGCTCGGCGCGCTGGGCCATGGCCACCAGGGAGTAGGCGCTGATCTCCAGGGCCATGAGGAAGTTCGCGCGCCCGGTGTCGGTGAAGCGGCCCTCCAGGTCCTCGCGAGCGGCGAAGGCCACGGAGTGGACGAGCAGGTCCAGCCCATCCCAGGCTACCTGGAGGCGCTGGAACACGCGGTCCAGGTCGTCGTCGCGGGTGGCGTCGCACTCCAGCACCAGGTCGCTGCCCAGGCTGGCGGCTAGCTCGCGCACGGTGCCCTCCAGCCGCGGGCCCTGGTAGGTGAAGGCAAGCTGGGCCCCCGCGCGGTGCAGCGCCTGGGCGATGGCCCACGCGATGCTGCGCTTGTTCGCCACGCCGGTGACCAGCGCCTGCTTGCCCTTGAGTAGCCCGTCCAGCATCCGTCGTTCCTCCTCCACTCCCGGTTTCGAGGGCGGCCGCCCGCCCGAGTCCGTCCGTGTTGCGCGCCCCCGCCACGCGGCGAGCAGCCCCAGCACTATAGCGGCTTTCGAAGGAAAAAGTAAGATGTGAGAGGGTCCGCCCAGTTCTGGTGCGTGGAGGTCGTAGGGGCAGACCGGGCCGGTCTGCCCGCCGCCCCGAGGGCGGCAAGGCGTGGTGGCCAGGGAGCCGGCCAGCAGCTCTCCTCCGGCCCCCTGGGCACCACGCTCTGCCGCCCTCGGGGCGGCGGGGCGACCGAGCCGTCGCCCCCTACGGACCGGGGCGAAAGGCGACCGGGCCATCGCCCCTTACGGCTCCGCAACTACCACCAGAACTTGGCCGGCCCCGGCCCTCGCCCCCAGGACGGATGGCGCCGCACGCGACAGGAGCTTTCAACTTCGGTATGCTGTAGGAGATGATGGCGAACCACTCTCCGTCGCCCTGCCCGCTGTGTCGCCACGAGGAGTTGGAGCCACAGCTCGTGGCCGAAACCGCCCATTTCCTGCTGCTAGCAGCCAGCGAGCCGCTGGCCGAGGGCCACCTGCTGCTGGCCAGTCGGGCGCACCAGCCCTGTCTGGCTGCCCTCCCCCCCGCCGTCGACGCGGAGTTGCTCCACCTCAAGCAGCGCGCGCTGGCCATGCTGGCCGAGGCGTGCGCCCGCCCAGGGCTCCTCGAGTGGGGCGACCTGGATAGCCCGAGCGCTCACGCCACCTTGCACGCGGTCCCCGGCGCGCCTGACCTGCTGCCCGACCTGGGCCGCGGCCGGGCGGTGGTACCCGTGGACGGGCCGGAGCAGGTGCGGGCGGAGGCTCGCCGCTGGCGGCGCTACGTCTACTGGGAGCTGGGCGAGGCCCGGGTGATGGTCTGCGAAGCAGGCGGGGAGGCGTTGGTACACGATTGTCTCAGGCAAGCCCTGGGATCGCCCGCACCAGCGGCCCGGCAGGGGCAGGCGGCAGCGCGCTGGCTGCGCGGACTGTGGCAGCGGCGCATGGCCGCGGCGGGCGAGGCGATGCAGGTGGTCACCTGCCTGCTGCGCCGGGGCGAGCGCGTGTGCTTGCTGCGGCGCTCGCCCGAGCTGGACAGCGCACCGAACAAGTGGCACGGGGTAAGCGGCTACCTGCCCGAGGGCGTGGAGCCGCTGGAGCAGGCGCTGCGGGAGATCGAACAGGAGACCGGCCTCCGCCCGGGCCAGGTCCGGCTCGCCTGCGCTGCCCCTGCGGTGACCCTCGGCAGCCCGGCCCTCGGCCGCCTCTGGCAGATCCACCCCTTTCTGTTCGACTTGCTGGAGGGCGAGCCGCGCCTCAACTGGGAGCATACCGACCTGGCCTGGGTGTTGCCCGAGCAGGTGGCGCGCTACGACTGCGTGACCTGGCTGGCGGAGCTGGTGCGGATGCTCCTTGGCCAACCTTGAGGGGGTGGAGGTGGAGCAACGGTGTGCCGTTGCTCCACTCCACCCCTCAACCTCGAACCTGGTAGGCTGCGAGTATGACTGATCACCTGGCCGAGCGTCGGGTTTACGCAGTCCTGGGCGTGCCGCCGGAGGTCCAGGCCTATGCTCTGGCCAGGTACTCGCGCTCGTCCCAGTCGATGCTGGAGAGCATCGAGGAGTTGTCCCAGCAGCGGGCCGAGAAGTTCCTGAACGCCTTCTACTTCCAGTACGGCCACCGCTCCATCGCCGACCTGGCCCACCTGGTGCTGGCGCTGGAGAATATCTCCATCCTGGCCGCCATCAAAGTGGTGGACGAGCCGGTCTGGGACGGGCAGGAGCGCTCGACCCGCTATCAGAACTTCCGGCGGAGCGGCTACTTCGTGCCCCCAGCCCTGGCCGAGCAGCCGGCCCTGGCCGAACGCTACCGCCGTTCGGCCAGCGCGCTCTTCGCGGCCTACGAAGGCCTCTCGGTCCAACTGCTCGAGCTGCTCGAGGCCACCGTTCCCCGGCCACCGGACATGGACGAGAGCCAGTATGCTCGGACGCTGCGCGCGCGCGCCTTCGACGTGGCCCGCGCCCTGCTGCCACTGGCGACCCACACCAGCGTCGGCCAGGTGGTTTCGGCGCGGGTGCTGGAGCGCCAGATCAGCCGCCTGTGCTCGGACCCGTATCCGGAGGTCCGGGAGATCGGGGCCGAGCTGCGGGCGGCGTGCCTGGAGACGGCTCGGGCCCCACTGTGGCGCAAGGTGATACGCGACCAGAGCCTGCCGGCGGGCGCGCTCGACGCGCTAGTCGATCTCCGCGCCGCACCGACGCTGGTCAAGTACGCGCAGCCGAGCCCCTACCTCCAGCAGACCTACCCGGTGCTGGAACAAGCCGCGCGGGAGCTGCTGGGCGACCTCGGCGCGCCGGATCGGGCGCGGGTCGTGGAGCTGGCCGAGCCCGAGGGCCTGGAGGACGAGCTGCTAGCCACCCTGCTCTATCGGGCCGATCGGGCCGGGCACTCGTACCGCCAGGTCCAGGCTGGGGTGCGTACGTTGAGCGCGGCCCAGAAACGTGAGGTGGTCGAGCTCTCCCTGGCCCACCGGGGCGGCCACGACGAGCTGTTGCGGGAGCACCAGGTGGGCTATGCGCTCAAGTTCGACGTGCTCATCGACCTGGGCTCTTTCCGCGACCTGCACCGCCACCGCCGCTGCGTGCAGATCCAGCAGCCTCTGTCAGCAGACCACGGCGCTGCCCCAGCGGAGCAGGTCTTCCGGGCCGGCCTCGGGCCGGCTGCCGAGCGGCCAGAGGCCGGGGTGGCGTTGCAGGCGTACGCCCGGGCGCTCCAGGCGGCGGAGGCCGAGGTGCGCGCCCTGGAGGCCGAGCGCCCGCTCGAGGCTGTCTACCTGCTGCCGCTGGCGGCGCGCTGCCGCTGCCTGTTCAAGATGGACCTGGCCGAGGCGGCGTACATCGTCGAGCTGCGCACCGCGCCGGCCGGCCACTTCTCCTACCGCCACGCCGCGTGGCAGATGTTCCGCGAGCTGGAGCGCGTCTATCCCTCCTTCGCCGCGGGTCTCCGGGCGGTCGACCCCAACCGGGTGGTCGATCTGCTGCGGCGGTGATGGCGGGTCCTCGTGGTGGCACGCCTCTTGCGATTAGCGCGGCACTCCACCTGGACGGATACACGATGCTCCCTCGGATCGACGTGCTGGTCATCGAAGACTCGAATGATCTGCGTTCGGTGCTGCTGCAGGTGCTGGCGGAAGAGGGCTATCGGGTCGCAGGGGCGGACAACGGCCTCGACGGCCTGCGCCTGGTGGCAGAGCTAGAGCCGCGCATGGTGCTGTGCGACGTGATGCTGCCCGGCATGGACGGCGTCACCATCTGGCGAGAGTCGAGGGAGGTGTGTGCCCGCGCGGGCACGGCGTTCGTCCTGACCAGCGCGGTTTCGATTCCAGGAGCGCGGGCGGCGGGCGTGCCCTTCCTGCCCAAGCCATTCGAACTGGATGACCTGCTCGCTATGGTGGAGCGCAACACGCGGCCGGCGGCGACGGCGCCCGCGACCCAACCGCTAGCGGTGCCTGCGGTGGTGAGCGCGCCCAAGTAGTACACCAGGGTCGACTATCCGAGCCGCGACCGTGAGGTCCTTCGACGGGCTCAGGATGAGCGGAGCCGGGGTCCGCGCTCCCTCACGGTCGCGGCTCGGATACTACCCCTCACGTCATGGGTAACAGGACCCGGGGTCCGCGCTCCCTCACGGTCGCGGCTCGGATACTACCCCTCACGTCATGGTCGCCTCCTGCGCGCTGGCCAGCTCCTCCCAGCGTTGCGTCAGCGCCTCCAGCTCGGCCGTGCAGCTCGCGTGCTCCAGGCCCAACTCGGCGGCCTGCTGGGCATCGCCGTAGCTGCTCGGATCTGCCAGGGCCAGCTCGAGTCGGGCCAGAGTCTCCACCAGCTCGTCGACCCGTTGCTCCACTCGAGCCAACTCGCGCTCGAGGGCACGGTCGGGTCGAGCCTTGCGCCGCGCCAATGGCTCAACCTGTACGTCCCTGTCCGCAGCGTGGGGGCTTGTCCCACGCCTGGCGCCCGGCGTGGGACAAGCCCCCACGCTGCGGGGATCTTGCTGGGCAGGGTCCGTCGGCGAGGCAGCGCGCGTGCGCCGCTCGGCTTCCCGCTTGCGGCGGTAGGCCGAGTAGTTGCCCAGGTAGGGGCGCACGCCGCCGTCCGCCACCTCCCAGACCTTCGTGGCGAGCTGCTCGACCAGGTAGCGATCGTGGGTGGCGAACACGAGCGTGCCGGGGTAGGCGCGCAGGGCAGCCTCGAACGCCTCGCTGGTGGCCACGTCCAGGTGATTGCTCGGCTCGTCCAGCAGCAGCAGGTTTGAGGGCCGCAGCAGCAGCTTGGCCAGCAGGACCCGCGCCCGCTCGCCACCCGAGAGCGTCGCCAGCGGCTTGAGGGCGTCGTCCTGGGAGAAGAGCAGTTGGCCCAGCAGGCCGCGCACCTGTTCGCGCGTCCAGCCGGACGCGGCCCGCTCCACCTCGTCCAGCACCGTCCCGCTGGTGCCCAGCTCCTCGACATGGTCCTGGGCGTAGTGGCTCGCGGCCAGGTGCTGGCCCAGCCTGAGGCTGCCCCGGGTGGGCGCCTCGCGTTGGGCGAGCAGGCGCAGCAGAGTCGACTTACCCGCGCCGTTCGGGCCGACCAGGGCGATGCGGTCGTCCCGCTCCACAGCCAGGTTCAGCCCGTCCAACACCACCCGGGCGCCGTAGCTCTTGCTCGCGCCTTTGAGCACCGCCACCTCGCGGGCGCCGCGGTGGCAGGGCGGAAAGCGGAAGCGGACGAGGTCGGCCTCCCGAGGCTGCTCGACCGGCTCGAGACGCTCGAGCAGCTTCTCGCGGCTCCTGGCCTGGGCGTGGCGCTGGCCCGCCCGGTTGCGATCGATGAACGTTTGCTGGCGGGCGATCAGCGCCTGCTGGCGCGTGTAGGCCACTCGCTGGGCCTGGTGGCGCTGGTCGCGGGCGGACACGTAGGCGCTGTAGCTGCCCACGTACTCCGCCCCTTGCCCGTCCTCCAGCTCCAGGTAGCGCCCCACCACCGCGTTCAGGAGATAGCGATCGTGGGAGACCAGGAGCACCGCGCCCGGGTACTGGACCAGGTAGCTCTCCAGCCACTCGATGGCCGCCAGGTCCAGGTGGTTGGTCGGTTCGTCCAGCAGCAGCACGCCTGGCCGCTGGACGAGCAGCCGGGCCAGCGCCACCCGCATCCGCCACCCGCCCGATAGGTGCTCCACCAGCCGGGCGTGGTCGTCCTGGCTGAAGCCCAGGCCGGCCAGGACGCGTCCCACCTCCGCCTCCAGGCGATAGCCGCCGCGCTGCTCGAACACCTCGCGGACGTGGGCGTGCTGCTCGACCAGCCGCATGAGCTGCGCCGGGCGGTCGCCCGCGGCCGCCATCTCCGCCTCCAGGGCGCGCTGGCGCGCCTCAAGAGCCAGCACGTCGGCGAAGCCGCCCAGCGCCTCGTCGTGGACGGTCCGGCCGGGGCTCGGCCGGGCGTCTTGCGGCAGGTAGGCCAGGCTGGCGCCGGAGAGCAGGCTCACCTGGCCGCGGTCCGGCTCCTCCAGCCCGGCGATGAGGCGGAGCAGCGTGCTCTTGCCGGCGCCGTTGCGGCCCACCAGGCCCAGGCGCTCGCCGGGGCCGAGGTTGAAGGTGACGCCGCGCAGCACCTGCAGGCCGCCGAAATCCTTAGCGAGGTTCTCAACGCGCAGCATTGGAGGACAGGGCGAGGTCGGCCTCGCGCTGGGCCAGGCGGGTGAAGCGCGCGCCCAGCGCCTCCAGGGCCACCAGGGCCTGCTGCTCGGTCTGCCCCTCGGCGACCAGCCGGCGGCCGGCGCGCCACAGCTCTGCCCGGACCCGCTTCATGATCTCGCCATGCAGGCGCCCCAGGCGTCGGTCGTCGAGCGCGGCCGGGCCACGGCGGGCCACCTCCTGGCGCAGTGCCGAAAAGGGGTACACTGCCC
Organism: Chloroflexota bacterium; assembly: GCA_016210245.1. Taxonomy (GTDB): domain Bacteria; phylum Chloroflexota; class UBA6077; order UBA6077; family JACQUR01; genus JACQUR01. The sequence continues at coordinate 3,414 of JACQUR010000209.1, read as the reverse complement.
GCTCGATCTGCTGCAGCCGCTCGACCAGCTCGGCGCGGGCGCGCAGGGCGCGGTCCAGGTACGCGACCACCTCAGCCGTGGTGCGCAGGCGGTGCTGAGCCCGCAGATCGGCCAGCTCGGCCACACCATCCAGGTCGATCAGTTGCTCGGCGAAGATGCCGCTCCTCAGCCGCCGCAGGGCGCCCAGCACGCCGGCGCCGAGGCGATAGTAGCGCTCCACCACCTCCAGGCGGTCCAGCAGGCTGTGGTCGGCGCTGGCAAGGGCCTGGGCCACCTCCCAACCGAGCAGGGGCGAGAAGAAGGTGAGGCCGTCGACCGGGCAGAGCACGACCATGTCCGGGTCGAGGGAGCCTCGGGGCGCCAGTTGGGCCCGGTTGGGGGGATAGTCCGGCGCCAGGAAGAACCCGGTGTGGTAGCGGGGCGGGCGATCCAGGGGGCAACCGGCCTCGGCCAGCGCCTGGGCCAGCCGCTCGGCCAGCAAAGGGGGCGGGTTGGCCAGCAGCGCTTCCAATACCTCTTTGCCGACCTGGCGCAGCTCGGCCGTCTCCAGCGTCCACTTGAAGTCGACCGGCTCCAGGACGGGTGCCTCGTCCACGGTACCCACCAGGAGGGCATCGGCATGGGGCTTGCCGCTGCGATGGACGGCCTCCGCCAGGGCCCGCTCGGCCGAGATGATGGCCGCCGCGCGGGGCGTGTAGGGCCGCCCATCCGGGCCGGGGCGTGGCTGGCCCAGCAAGCCTCGAAGCTCCTCCGCGCCCAGGACCTCCCAGCGGCGCCCGATCTGCTCGCTGGCGCCACCCCAGTCGCCGACGCGCCAGAGCTGCCGCCCCTCCAGGGGCGAGCTCGGTGAGATTGGCCGTCGCTGCGGCCCGCGGGGCCCAGGGCCTGGCATCAGCACCTCCTGATTTTGGATTTTGGATTTTGGATTTTGGATTTTGGTGCGCCGCGGTCAGACCCGGATCCAGGAACTAAGATGAAGCCCCGAGTGCAAGAGGCCGAATCCAAAATCCAAAATCCAAAATCCAAAATCGCTACCGCCTGCGCAAGCCCAGCTCCAGGAGCCAGAGGAGCAGGCTGGCGGCCGCGGCGTAGACCAGCACGGCGAGGAGGCTGGACAGCTCCAGCGCCATGCCGTCCACGGCCAGGGTGGGCAGCAGGTCGGCAAAGGGCTCCACCAGAGGCCAACTCCAATAGTAAATCAGACGGGCCACCCAGCCCCAGGCGCGGGCGTGCTCCAGGCCGAGCAGGCGGAGCACGCCGCGGGCCAGCAGCAAGAGCAGGAGCGCGTCGGCGGCCACGGAGAGCGCCTGGACCAGCGGCGCGGCCGGGCGCCGCCTTCTGGCCGGGGAAGAAGGGCAGCGCCAGGATGCCCAGGCCAAAGCCGCCGATGTGGGCCCAGAACGCCACCCCATCGGTCGCCGAGCTGGCGTGGGTGATGGCGGCCATGCCGCTCAGGAACTGCGCGACGAACCAGTAGGCCAGGGCCAGGATCGCCGGCACGTCGATCACCCAGAAGAAGAACAGGATCGGCACCAGCAGCGACACCCAGGCGCTGGGGTAGAGCACGAAGTAGGCGCCCAGCACGCCGGCGATCGCCCCGGAGGCGCCGATGAGCGGCACGGTGCTGGGGCCGCTCACCCAGACGTGGACCAGGGCCGCGCCAGCGCCCCAGGCCAGGTAGAAGAGCAGGTAGCGCAGAGGGCCGAGGCGGTCCTCCACCGCCCGGCCGAAGACCCACAGGAAGACCAGGTTGGCGCCCAGGTGCAGCCAGCCGCCGTGCAGGAACTGGCTGGTGACGAGGGTGGCCAGCACGCCGGAGGGCACGCGAGGATCGCCCCCGAGCGCGGCCAGGATGAGGCTCGGCACCGCCCCCCAGCGTCGAATCAACAGGTCGCGGGCTGGCCCCATGGCCAGCTCGAGCAGAAAGACGAGCAAGGTAGCCAGCAGCAAGCCCAGAGTGATCCAGGGGGTGCGGCGAGTGGGGACGCTCTGGGAGATGGGGATCATGGCCTGCTGGTGGCGGTGAGGTGGTAGCCATTGTAGCAGGCGGACGGTAGGGAAGACCGCTGCCGAGTGGACCGATTGGGGAGCAGGCGCGCGGGCTAGCTCGACAGGCGGCGGAAGAAAGCCTCGCGTTCACAGCGCCTTCTGATAGATCCGGTAGGTGCGGTCCGGCACTCCGTCGAAGCGGCGCAGGCAGCGCAGCAGCGCCTCGTTGTCCTCCAGCACCCAGGAGGCGTCCAGGAAGCGCAGGCCGCGGCGGCGGAAGCGCCGAAACAGCTCCAGGAAGAGCAGCGGGCCCACGCCGACGATGGGGTAGTCGCGCGCCACGCCCAGGGCGATCACCCGCGCGCCGACGAAGCGGTGCAGCCGAGCCCTGGCCAGCAACTCCAGCAGCTCCAGGTAGCCCACCCGCAGCCGCAGGGAGCCGATCACCTCGTTCAAGTCGGGCATGCCGAGCACTACCCCCACCGGCACCCCTCGGTGCTCGGCGAACAGGAGCAGTTCCGGATCGACCACGTAGCGCAGAGTTTCCGCCATCTCCCGCAACTCCCCATCGGTCATGGGGGAGTAGCCCCAGTTGTTCTCCAGCGATCGATTGACCAGCTCCACCGACAGCCGCACCTCCGCGTTCCAGCGGCCGAAGTCAGCGGATCGGATGGCGATGCTTCCGTAGCGCTTCTCCCAGATAGCGGCGAACCGTTCCGCCTCCCGCTGGCTCTTCTCCAGCAGAGCTGGATCGGCCAGGTCGAAGGTGAAGGCGTAGAGGTTGCGTGCCTTCTCCAGGCCCCAGCTCTCCAGGAGCGGACCGTAGTAGGGCGGATTGTGGACCAGCATGAAGCGCTGGGGGGCGTCGAAGCCGTCGACCAGCAAGCCGTACTCGTAGTTGTGCGATGGGCTGGCCGGGCCGACCAGCAGCGCGCAGCCGCGCGCCCGCAGCCAGGCCTCGGCAGCGGCCAGGAGAGCGTGGGCGACGGAGCGGTCGTCAATCGTGTCGAAGAAGCCGAAGATGCCCTCGCAGGGCGCGTCCGGTGTCCGCGCGCGCCGGTGCTGGTTGTGCAGGTGGTTGTCGATCGCGGCGATACGCCCGACGACCTGGCCATTGGCCGAGCGTGCCAGGAAGAAGGCCGCCTCGGCCGCCGTTCCGCCATCGTAGAAGGGGTGCTGCGGGCGGAGGAAGCGGGCCTGGTCGAAGCGGAGCGGCTCCACCCAGCGCGGCTCGTCCCGGCGCAGGCGGCGCGGCAGCGCCAGGAAGGCGGCGCGATCCACGGCCGTGCGCACCTCAGCCACGGTGGCCGAGTGCTGAGTCCCGAGTCCTGAGTCCTGAGTCCTGAGTCCTGAGTGCCGGCCGCCAAACTCTCGCTCATCACGCTCCCCCTCAGCACGACGAATTCTAGGGGTGTGACCAGATTC
>JACQUR010000202.1 GCA_016210245.1 Chloroflexota bacterium | reverse complement strand
CCACTTCACCCTGTCCGGATTGATGAGGGGAGGCTGGAAACGGGGCCAGGTCTCGGGCGGCAGCGCCTGCAAGTACTGCGTGGACAGCGCCGGACCCAAGAGCCACCGCGCCAGCCCTCGACTCTACCCCGGCGGACCTAACCCCCCGGCCCCCTTCCCTGCCAGGGAAGGGGGAGCACCCGAGGGGCGCAGGGACTCCCCTCCCCTGCCAGGGGAGGGGTCGGGGGAGAGGTCCGGCCTCCCCTCCCCTGCCAGGGGAGGGGTCGGGGGAGAGGTCCGGCCTCCCGCCCCGCCCCGCGCCGGGCAGGGGCCGGGGGTGGAGTCCAGAGCATGGCACAGGCGAGCCGCCTGTGCCACCGGGCCATCACTCAGTGGCACAGGCGGCTCGCCTGTGCGGGTTCGCGTCGCCAGCTTGTGAATGATCCTGCTCAATCCCCCCACATTCCGGGCGCGCCGCTGGCCAGGACGGCGGCGGCCAGGGTGAGCAACGCGTACAGGGCGGCGAGGTAGGTGTTCCGAATGCGAGCCATGAGAATCTCTCCCTCCAGGTACTTGTGGAGTTTGCGGGCCCGTGGCCCTACTTCGCGTTGCACTCTACAGGGAAGGACTCGCCGGAGACTCGCCGGAAAGTGGCCGGAAAATGGCCGGAAAATGGCCGGAAAATGGCCAGCCAGGTCGGCCAGTTCCGGCCAGTTGGTCGTTGAACAGTGGCCAGTCCTGGGAGCGACGGCGTCTCACCTCCGCTCCCAGGACAGCCGTGCGTCGCGGACACGCCGAGCGTCTCGGATACGGTGCTGCACTCCGTGCTGAATGAGCAGGATCGCAGCACGGAGGCTTGTTCCCCGTCTGCGCGCCCGCGGATCCTGGGGGCAGGGCGATCCAGCGGGTCGCCCCTGTAACCCGGCACGTTCCGGGGGAGGTGGTGGAGGCTTCGTAGGGGCAGACACGCAGGTCCACCCCTACAGGGGACAGGGGCGTCTGTTCAGGAAAGTGCTACCAGAGCTGGGCGCTGAGGGCTGGCGGCTGATAGCTGTCCTACGAGTGTCCCGCGGCCACCCGTGCGTCGCCGCCGCTCTGGAGCTCCTGGTAGAGGCGCTGGGTCTGGGGAGAGGGCTCGGCGTTCAGCTCGCGCCGCACCACCTCCGCCCAGCGGTGGTAGTGGCGCAGAGCGCTGGCGCGCTCGCCGACCTGGGAGCAGCACAACATGAGCTTCTGGAGCGCCTCCTCCTGGAAGCAATCGGTAGCCAGCGCGCGCTCCCACAGTTCGGCCGCGCGACGATACTCGCCCCGCTCCATCAGGTAGTCGGCCAGCCCACCGAGCGCGCGCATGAAGCGCAGCTCCAGCTTGCTGCGCCGCGTGTCGCACCAGTCGGCGTAGAACTCCCCCAGGAACGGGCCCTGGTAGAGGGCGATGGCATCGCGGTGCCGCGCCGCGCGCTCGGGCCCTGGGGGCAGGCGGTCGCTCTCCGAAACCAGGCACTCGAACTCGGCCGCGTCGAACCAGAACTCCACCTCGGGATTGAGGCGGTAGCGGCTGTGCTCGTGCTGCAGGCACGCAGGGAACAGGGCGCGCCGGAGCCGGTAGGCGTTCGAGTGGAAGGTGCTCTCGCACCGCGCGGGCTCGAGCTCCGGCCAGAGCGCGTCGATCACCTCCTCTTTTCGAACCCAGCGGCGCTCGGCGAGCAGGAAGAAGAACAGCTCGCGGCTGCGCGCGCTCCGCCACTCGATGTCGCTGACCGGGCGCTCGTCCACCCGCACCAGCGATTGCCCGAGGGCGAACGCCTCCACGCGCGGATAGGCGGGCGCCGCGGGAGCGGCCGCCGACCTGGCTCGGCCAGGTCGGCCCAGGCTGGCCGCCCAGCGTTCCACCATCGCTCCGCCCGCGTGCTTGGAGGCGGCGTACTGGAGCAGCAGCGGCGCGCGCCGCACGTCCGGCAGCAAGAAGCCGTCGTAGCCCAGCTCATCGACCAGCTTCGCCACCGCCTCCAGCTCCTCCAGGGCCTCGGCGTGCGTGCGCGCCGCGAACAGCGCGTTCGCCCGGTGGAAGCGCGCTCGCGCCAGCTCCCGCCTGGCCCCACAGCCCGCCAGCTTACCCGAGGCCTGTGCCAACAGCTCGATAGCCCGCGCCACCTCGCGGCGCTCGCCCTCCGCGATACCGAGCGAGGTCTCGTACAGGCCCTGCTCGTAGACGCTGGCCCGGGCCGAGGCCAGGCCCAGCGCCTGGGTCGATAGCTCGACCGCGGCGGCCGGATCGCCCTGCAGGCGCCGCAGCTCGCCGCGAGCGTTGAGGAGATAGGCCACCAGGAACTCGTCGCCGCCCTCCCTGGCCAGCCTCACCGCCTCCTGGTACGCCTGCTCCGCGGCCGGGAGGCTGCCGCCGTCCCGATGCAGGTCGCCCAGGCTCGCTTGAGCGTACGCATGCGCGCTCAGGTAACCGGCCGCGGCCGCCGTGTCGCTGGCCGACTGCAGTGCCTCCACGGCCCTGGCGTGGTCGCCGCGATAGTACGCGGCCATACCCAGGTTGTTCAGCGTCTGGGCCAGGGCCACGTGATTGCCCAGGCCGCGCCACAGCCGCTCCGCCTGCTCGAAGTACCGCTCGGCCTGCTCCAGTTCTCCACGAGTCAGGAAGGCCATCCCAAGCTCGTTGGCCACGCTGGCCTGGCTGTACAGGTCCTGCTGCTGGGTAAACAGGGCCAGGCTCCGGCGCAGCGCGTCGATCGACTGGTCCAGGTTGCCCAGCATCCCGTGGCAGATGCCCGCCTGCTTCCAGGCCTCCGCCAGCGCAACGCTGGACTCCCCGCTCTCGGCCAGGGCGACGGCCTGCTCCGCCACGCCGAGCGCTTCGGGGGACTTGCCCAGGCGGCGCAGGGCGCTCGCCTGGAGCGCCAGCGCCCGCAGGTGGGCAGGCCCATCGCTGGCTGCCTGGGCGAGCTGCTGGGCGGTGCGGGCGTCGCGCTCCGCCTCGCCCGGCTGGCCGCAGCGCAGCCGCACCTGCGCCCGGAGCAGCACCAGCGCGCTGGAGCGCTCCGCCGCCTCGGGCTGCAGCGACTCGAACGCCCGCCGCAGCTCCGCCCAGCGCCCCCGCCGGAACAGCTCCTCCCCGCCCCGTGCCAGCGCGCCGGCCAGCAACTCTGCGTCGCCCGCGGCCTGGCAGTGGTGCAGCGCGCTCCCCCAGTCACCGCGCGCCTCGGCCAGCGCGGCCGCGCGCCGCTGCAGCGCGAGGTAGCGCGCCGAGTCCTTGCGCCGCAGGTGGTCGCTCAGGAACTCGCGGAACAGGGCGTGATAGCGATACCAGGGCTCGCCGTCGGCCTGCAAGGGTGTCAGGAAGAGATTGGCCTCGGCCAGGGCGGCCAGCAGTTCGGCCGAGTCGCTCCGCTCCAGCAGCGCGTCGCACAGCTCCGGGCGCACATCCGGCAGGATGCTAGTTGCCAGCAGGAAGGCACGGGTGGCAGCGGCCTGTGCGTCGAGCACCTCGGCTGCCAGGTAGCGAAACACCCACTCGCGATCGTTCCGGGCCAGGGGGCCGCTGGCGCCAGCGGCCAGGCCGGTCAGCACCAGCCCGGCGGCCCAGCCCTCGCACTCCTGGGCCCGGCGCAACACCGACTCCGGCACCTGCTCCCCCCAGCGTTGCCGCAGCAGCTCCTGCACCTCCTGGTCGGTGAAGCGCAGGTCCTCGGTGCGCAGCACGATGGCCTGGCCGCGCGCCAGCAGGCGGGGCAGGCTGGCCAGCAGGGGCAACTCTCGCCCGGCGAGCATCAGGTGCCAGTTCTCCGGCGGGTGGGCGAGCAGATAGTCGAGCAACTGCCAGACGGGCGAGGCATCGCCCAGCGCGTGAACGTCGTCCAGCGCCAGGGCCACGTACTCGGGCACGTCGGCCGCCAGCTCGGTGGTCAGGACGCCGGCGAGCGTGCGTATCCCGTCGTGGGCGGGTGGCGGCTGGCGCAGCAGCGCCTCGGTGCGCCGCCCGAAGGACGGGAAGCGCTGGCGCACGGAGGCCAGCAGGTACGAGACGAAGGTGCGGGGATCGGCATCGTACTCGTCGAGCGAGAACCAGCAGACCGGCGCCTCGACCTCGGCGGCGAAGTCGGCCAGCAAGGTGGTCTTGCCGCAGCCGGCGCCGGCCGAGAGCACGGTGAGGCGGGAGGGGATACGGCAATGGAGCAAGTCAAGCAGACGCGCCCGCCGAACACCCGCTGGCAGGCGGGCGGGCACGAGCACCTTGGTCAAGAAGGGGACCGGCTCCTCCATTTGCTCGCCCCCACCGCTCGAGCGCCGAAATCCCACGCTATTGTAGCGGAAGAGGCAGGGCGGCGCTCGGATCTTCGCCCTTCGGTCGTGTACGGCCAATTGCGGCACCCCGTGCCCCCGCTCACCCCATGCTATAATCCAGGTCTATGCCTCGTCTGTCACCCATTCAAGTCCTGGTCCTGGGCGGAGTGCTGCTCGTGGTCCTGTACCAGATGCGGCTCTTCACCGATCCGCTGAGGGGACTCATCTGGATCATCGCCGTGGTCGTGGCGATCACCGTCCATGAGGCCAATCACGCGCTGGTCGCGGTCAAGCTGGGCGACCCCACGCCACGCTTGATGGGGCGGGTGAGCCTGAATCCGTTGCGTCACCTCGACCCGATCGGTACCCTCATGCTGATCGTCGCGCGCTTCGGCTGGGGCAAGCCGGTGCTGTTCAACCCCGCCAACCTGCGCATGAATCCGGCCCTTGGCTCGGCCCTGGTGTCGGCGGCCGGCCCGGTCGCGAACCTGGTGACCGCCTTCGTCATCGCGGGTCTGCTGAAGGCCACGCTCACGCTTGGCGGGGACGCTCTCTCCGCGGCGCTCGTGCAATCGAGCAGGGCAGGGAACGTGATCCCGGCGGTCACCGCGGCGGGACTCGTCGAGCTGTTGCAGTCGATCGTAGTGGTGAACGTGCTGCTCGCGGTGTTCAATCTGCTGCCCATTCCTCCGCTCGATGGCTTCGGCGTGCTCATGGGGCTGGCGCCCAAGCCCCTGGCCCGGGCGCTCGCACCGCTCCTGGCGTATGGTCCGCTCATTTTGCTGGGGCTGATCCTGCTGCCTCAGGTGGGCGGACCCAACCTGCTGGGCCAGGTGATGGACCCGTTGATCGGGACGCTGGTCAATCTCGCGCTCGACTAAACCAAGTCCACAGTCGACAGTCGACAGTTCACAGTCGAAAGCACCCTGGCAGACTGTGAACTGTGGACTGTCGACTCAGGAGAGGAGACGATAGCATGGCCTTTCAGCGCGTGGCCGTCATTGGCACCGGGCTCATTGGCGCCTCTCTGGGCCTGGCGCTGCGGCGCCTGCCCTCCCCTCCCAAAGTGATGGGCTTCGATCTGAGCCGCGAGCGCGCCGTGCGTGCCCTTCGGGACAAGGCGGTGGACCGGCTGGCGGGCAGCCTGGAGGAGGCGGTGGCGGACGCCGACCTGGTGCTGGTGTCGGTGCCGGTGCGGGCGATGCAACGGGTCTTCCAGGAGCTGGCCCCGCTGGTGAAGCCGGGCGTGGTGGTGAGCGACACGGGCAGCACCAAGCGCGAGGTGCTGGCCTGGGCAGAGGAGCATCTTCCGTCGGGGGTGGCCTTCGTGGGCGGCCATCCTATGGCTGGGCGGCTCAGCAACGGGCCGAGCGACGCTCCCTACGCGCGGTTCGAGCAGACAGTCTACTGCCTGACCCCGTCGGCCAGCGCGCCGCCCCAGGCGGTGGAGGGCGTGGCGAAGCTGGTGGAGGCGATCGGCGCGGTGCCCTACTTCCTGGATCCCGAGGAGCACGACGGCCTGGTGGCCGCCGTCAGCCACATGCCCTACGTGGCCGCCAGCGCACTGATGAGCAGCGTGGCCAGCGATCCCGGCTGGCGCGAGATGCAGGTGGTGGCCGCGGGTGGCTTCGCCACTGCCACGCGGCTGGTGGAGGGCGAGGCGCGCATCTTCGCCGACATCTGCCTGACCAACCGCCGCTCCATCGCTCGCCACCTGACGCGACTGATCGAGGAGCTGGAGCGCGTGCGCGACGAGATCGAGCGGGGCGACGAGGGGCTGGCGGAGCGCTTCACCCGGACCCAGGAACTGCGCGCCGCCTGGCTGGCCGGCCAGGCGAAGTCCTGAGTGCTGAGTGCTGAGTGCTGAGTCCTG
>JACQUR010000201.1 GCA_016210245.1 Chloroflexota bacterium | reverse complement strand
TTGAAGGCGGGGATCACCCTGGTCATGGTTGGTTCGCGTTCGGTCGCCATCGGCTCACCACGTAGATCGCATGAGCTGTCTAATTACACGATCAGTATAGCACGGCTGCCAGGCGCGGATGGGCTACTCGAGCCCCCTCCAGTTCGTGGGCCAAGGTGAGACCCTCCGCTCCTGCAGGGTTCTCTACCGAGTCGGCAGTCGACAGCTCACAGTCGAAAGGGCACCAGCAGACTGTCAACTGTCGACTGTCGACTGTTGACTTGATTCAGCAGGACTCACATAGAAGTTAGTAACATTGAAGTGAGTAACTCCGGAGGGAGCAACGAAGTTAGCATCGTTCTGTAAAGATCAGCCAGCCGGGCTGGCCACCTTCGGGTGGCTCACCACGCTCGGGTCGTAGATGCTGCGCCCGAACCTGTCCAGCAGGCGCTCGCGCAGCGCCGGGCTCGCCTCCGCCACCGCCGGGAAGCGCTCCAGCCACTCGAACGGCTTGCAGGCGAGCACGGCGGCCCGACTGTTGTAGTAGGTCGTGCTCCCGGGCGGAATGAGGGGATCGGCCTTGCTCGCCCAGGCCTGGCGAATGATGTCGATGTCCTTCTCCGGGTCGGTCCGCGAGCACAGCGCCCACAGCACGTCGTTGGTGTTGGTCGGGTCGATGTCCTCGTCGACCACCAGTGTAAAGCGGTTCAGGTAGGCCCCGGCTCGACACTGGGAGGCGATCAAGGCCGCCTGCTTGGCATGGCCGGCGTAGCGCTGCTTGAGCGAGACGATGGTCAGCATCCGCCCGCCGCCTGACGGGTGGCACCACACTCCGCGCACGTCGGTGATGCCGTTCATCTCCAGCGCGTTCCAGATCATCGACGAGCGCACGATCCCCCGATGGAACCCCTGGTCGTCCGGCGGACGGGCCGGGTTGGCCGAGGTGAAGATCGGGCGGCTCCGATACAGCACCCGCTTGACGCGCATGATCGGCTCGAGGCGACTGTGGCCCGCGTAGTAGCCGGGCCACTCGCCGAAGGGACCCTCCTGCCGCCGCTCGACCGGATCGACCTCCCCCTCTAGCACGATCTCGGCGTCGGCCGGCACCGGCAGGCCCGTGACCGGCCCGCGCAGCACGGGCAGTGGCTCCCCGCGGATGCCGCCCGCATACTCGTACTCCGAAACTCCGGTCGGTACCTCCATGGTCGAGGCGAACCACAGCAAGGGGTCGGTGCCGATCGCCACCGCCACCGGGCACGGCTCGCCGCGGCTGAAGTACTTCTGGGCGTGGATGGCGCCGTGCTTGCCCGGGGTAGAGTAGAAGCCCAGCACGTTTCGGTCGTGGAGCTGAAGCCGATACGTCCCGCCGTTCACCCAGCCGCCCTCCGGGTCGCGGGTCAGCACCACGTGGGCGGTCCCGAAGTAGCGCCCGCCATCCAGCTCGTGGTGGAACGGGGCCGGGAACTTGAACAGGTCCACGGCCGGGCCCTCGTCCACGTGCTCGGCCACGGGCCCGTCGGCCACCTCGACCGGCGGCACCGACCGCATGTCCAGCAGTCGATGGCGGTAGTCGTCGATGAAGTCCAGGATGCGCTCGGAGCGCAGGGGCACGCCCAGCGTCAGCGCCAGCCGCCTGACCGACCCCAGCTCTCCGAACAGCACCCGGTACCCTTCCGGGTAGCCCTCGATCTCGTCGAACAGCACCGCTGGCGCCACGGGCAGCTCGCGGTAGATCATGTCGACCAGCCCGCCCAGCTCGCGGTCCCAGTGCGCTCCGCGGATCTCCTTCAGCTCGCCAAGGCGAGCCACCTCCTCCAGCCACCCGCGCAGACCGTCGTAGCCCATCGCACACTCCCTGAGGGTTCCACTCACGGTGGAAGTCCCGTGCGTGCAAGTCTACCTCAGAGCACCTCCCTACACTACGGAGACGAGGACGGGGTTCACCACGGAGACACGGAGACACAGAGTTTTCTTATTGCCCATAAAGACCTCTCTGTGTCTCCGTGTCTCCGTGGTGAACGTCTCCTCGTCCTCGTGGCGAGCGCTCAGTTCGGCTCGTAGCGGCTGAAGTACTCCTTGACCGCGTCCACGTAGCCCTGGACAATGGCGTCGACGATCCGCTCCTGGCGCAGCGCGTTCGCGTCGTCGGGGTTGGTCAGGAAGAGCGCCTCGCCCAGCGCGCCTGGCATGCGGCTCTCGCGGGCGATGATCGAGCCCTGCGGACCCAGCAGGTAGAAGTGGTACTCGCCGCCCAGCACGCTCTTGTCGGTCCGCACGCCGCGGTCGATGGTGGCGTAGCCGGCCGCCTGCAACTGCTTCACCAGGTGTTTCTGCGTCATCTCCGCGAACGCCTTGCTGCGGTCCGAGAACGGCCGATCGGGATCGTAGAAGACGTAGGTCCCGCGCGTGTCGGGTTCGGATACCCCGTTGAAGTGGATCGAAAGCAGCAGGTCACTCGGCGCGTTGTTGGCGATGTCCACTCTGGCCTGCAGGTCGTCGGAGAGCGCCGCCTGGCCATCGGCGGTCAGGTCGCGGGGCGGCTCGTTCACCCCCGTGTCGGCGGTGCGGGTTTCCACCACCCGATAGCCAGCCTGGGACAGGGCCGCGGCCACCTTGCGCGCCACCTTCAGGTTGAGCTCCTTCTCGACCAGGCGCGAGCCGTCGGCGAAGATGAAGGATGACCCGATCTCCTTGCCGCCGTGGCCCGCGTCGATGGTGATGGTCGCCTCTTTTCGGAAGGCGTTGCGCAAGTCCGAGCCGCCGAGCTGCTGCGGGCGATTGAGCCCCAGGGGCTTGCGGCTGTCGTACTGGGCGAAGAAGGGGCTGGCGTTGGCCTGCGCCAGCAGGTCGGGCGGCACGTTGCGCCCGACGAGGAGGCTCTTCAGGTAGTCTGCCAGCAGCAGCGCCTGAGTACACTTGCAGGCGTCGTCGTAGTGCATGATCCCGCGCTGGAAGCGCAGGTAGACGAACCCCTTGTTCGCCGGATCGTAGGCCGGGCGCGACGTGGGCAGGCCCCAGATCTCCAGGTTGAAGCCCGGCAGCAAGCCTCGCTCTCCATCACCCGAGGGGAAAGCGTCTTCGTACCGCACCGTGTTGGCGAACGCCTGGTAGAAGTTGACGGGCAAACCCTGCCACTCGTCGGGTGCGAACTCGCGCACGAACTCCATCGCCTTGCGATGGTACTCGGGGTCGCTCACGCCCGGGTGGCGCTTGATGACCTCCGGGTCGGGGGCGGGGAACGTCGAGCCGTTGATCCGGGCATAGGGCATGAGCCCGTTATCCAGCAGGTTCATCAGCGCCACGCCACCGTCGGCGCGCAACTGCATGATCTGGCGCTGGAAGATCTGGACCTTGAACCCGAGCAGGGTGAAGGCGTTCGAGACGGGATAGCCGAAGGTCCGCACGCCGCCCCGCTTCTGGAAGTAGTCCCAGAAGCGATCGTCGGCGATGGTGTACCGCGTCTGGGGGAAGGTGCGTGGGTCGTCCTGGGCGGCTGGGGCGGGGGAGGCCCCGGCGGTGGGGGCAGGCGCGGGCGACGCGGCGGTGGCGGTCGGCGACGTCGGCGGAGCGGTCGGCTGCGGCGATGGGGTCGGAGTGGGCGCCGGCGGCTGTCCTGTGGCCGCGGCCGGCGTGCTGGTCGCTCGGGGGTCTGGAGGGCGCACGCTCGGGGGCGAGAAGAGGACGGCATCGGCGACCACCACCCCGTTGGCCCGGTCGCTCAGCACCACGCCCTGGCCCGAGCCCGGGCGGAAGGCGAACACCCCCAGGCGATACCAGGCGCCTCCGCCCGCCTGCTGATTGACCACTGCCCTCGACTCGCCGGCCTGGTGCTTGATCGTGTAGGTGGCATCGGTCGCTCGATTGGGTCCGGAGGTCCAGCGCACGTAGACCTCGTAGTCGCCCGCGGCGCCGCTGAAGGGCCAGGAGAAGGTGCTCGAGCCGGACCCGGCCACGCGGAACAGGTAGTCGCCGCCGTAGAATCCAGGGGTTGTGGTCGCGCGGGACCACTGCCCGGTGGAGCCTGCGTCCGAGGCGCTGTTGTCGACGATGAGGGCCGACTCGGCCGCGCGGGCAGTCGGGGCAAGGATGAGTCCGAGCAGCAGCACGAGGGCGAGGGCAACGAAACGGAGCATGCACGCGGTCCTACGTCTCACCTGGGATGAGCCGCCGGACGATACCACATGCCCCGGGCACTGTCCACGACGGGCAGGCCTATTCGGGCGCGCCCTGAGGCTTTGTAATGCGACTGTAAGAGCGGGTGCCGAATCCACCCGCGACGTTTCATCTGCCAGCCGGGTGGAGATCGTAGGGGCAGACGGCCCTGTCTGCCCGCCGCCCCGAGGGCGGCAAGGCGTGGTGGCCAGGGG